>JBAQGR010000640.1:0-2935 GCA_049287895.1 Desulfatitalea sp. | reverse complement strand
GTTCTTCAAGTAGGCGTTTCCCAGGTTGTAGTAAAGCCGGCCGTTGACCACGCCGGTTTGGACAATGGCGTTGAATTGAGCGATGGCCCCGGCATAATCTCCTGACTTGTAGGCCTCCAGAGCGGAGAGAAACGGGCGGGCCTGTTCACTGGCCGATGCGGTTGCGGTCCAAAACAATAGCAGCATCACTCCCATGGATAGACGCGTTGCGTAACGCTTCGGCATCATGGTGCCAACCTCCGTACCATCTGGTGCGTGCGCGCCAGCAAATCGTTGCGTTGATCGACATCCAGAGACCGCCCGCTGAATTTGGCCGCTTCGATGGCGCTCAGCAACTCTGCAGCCTGGCTGGAGATCTGCGCATCCTGGCCGGCGTCACGCAACGCGGCCTCGGCCTCCAGCCAGGTCAAGGCCTCGCCGCCGCGACCGGCCTTGAAGAAAATAGCGGCGGTGAGCGCCTGGTAGAGCGCGGTCAGAAATCGATCATGATGCTCTCCGGACGATGTCGCGGTTTTCAGCGCCTGGCGCGCCTTGACGCGCATACGCGCCGCCGGACTCAAATCGGCGCGCCGCAAGCGCAGCACCAGGCAAAGGGCCCCATACGCCAGCGCCGGCATTGCCATCCACAGCAAAAAGTGGAGCAACGGCATGGGCCGCCGGGAGCGCAACGCCGCCATATCCTCCTTCAACGGCAGGATATCGCGGCCGACCAATTCCACACGCCGCTGCCCCACGACCGTAGATTCGGCTGTCCCAACGGCTGGCGCGGCCGTCCCCTCGCTGGGCTGCACCTGCAAGGAGGGCAGGGCCGCGGTCACGGTGCGGTAGTCGCCCTGGTCCACATCGAAATAGGTCCACTGCACGGATGGCAAGGCTACATCGCCGGCCTGCACCGGCACCAGCGCGGTGCGGAAGGTCTTCCGGCCGTTGAAACCGTCAGTGGTCAGTTGAATCTCTTCGTTGGGGTTATCGGCATAGGTTTTGATGCCCTCGGGCAGTTTCAGCGGCGGCGCCTGGGCATCCATAATGTTGCCCCGGCCTTGCACGGTGATCGTCAAGGTGGTGGAGTCGCCCACCTTGAGTTGAGTTTTTTCCACCTCGGCCGTCAGGTCGAAGCGTCCGACCAGCCCGGAGAAGAGATCCGCGCCTGTATACGGCGGCAGGGGCCTGACCTGTAGATCCAAAGCGGGACCTTGCAGCACCTTGGGCTCCACGCGGTTGCGGTTGAAAAGGGGGTCGTCGAAGAAGTCGTCAAAGGGCGAACGCCGGCGACGGCTGTCGGGTCGCACGATGCCCAGTTGCAGCACGCCCGGTTCGATGGTGTGGCTGCCGGCGGCCTGCGGCACCAGCACATAGTGGATCTGGGTGACGATATGCTCGCGGCCGTTGAGGACGACACGTCGGGACTTGCGCTCCGGGAGCTCCTTGGCGCTGAAACCGTCGAAGGCCGGCGCCTGGAAGGTGGCGTTGGTGATCTGCACGGCCTGGTAGAGAGAGAAGCTGTAGGTGATCGGTTGGCCCACATAGGGCTGCGACGCGGACACGGTGGCTTCGGCCCACACCTCCCTAGCACCGGCGGCGGTATCGGGCACCGGTTGCTCCGCGACCGTGACGATAATGGGCTCGGTGCGTAAAACGCGGCCGTCGACGGTCACCGCCAAAGCCGGTATGGTGAGCCGCCCCTTGCGTTGGGGTACCAACAGGTAGTTGTGGATTACTTCCCGCGAGGTGGTGCCGTTGACGATCTGCAGGCTGGTACGGGTGCCTTGGGAGATAACCTTGAAATCCGTGATGCCGGCGACATCCACATCCCCTTCGCCATTACGGAGGGTGACCGTGAGCTGCAGCGATTCTCCGGAGGCCAGGGTGGTTCGGTCGACCTGGGCGCTCACCGCGACCTCTTCAGCAGCCCGGCCGGCGGTCGGCGACAGGATCAGCCAAAGGCCCAGCATACCGGCCAGCAGGCGGTGTGGAAGTAAAAAAAACCGCGCGCGCATTACCAATCCTTCTCCACCGGTTGTTTTCCATGACGCGGCATCAGGGCCCGGCCGGGCTCGTCCTTGAGCCGATTGAGCATTTGATCGGCCGCCCCCGGTGCTATGGGCGGACGATCGGCCGTCGACTCCTGGGCGGACGCGTCCGGAGCCGCTTGCGCTTGGGCTGGCTGCTCTTTTCCCGAACCGGCGGTCGGAGGCTGGGTTGCCTTGTCCTCTTGCGAACCCGCTTGGGGAGCGGAGGGGGCCTCTTCTGGTTTCGCCCCTGGGTTCGGTTGCGACTGCGCTTGGGATGGCTCCGGTTGGGCCCCCTTATCCTTATCCTGTTCCGCTTGCGCCGACGACGGGTTCTGCTCTTGGGGCGTCTGCTGTGAGGCGTTTTCCTTCGACTCTTCCCCGCCCTTTTGCTGCTGTTGCTGTTGTTGCAGCTTCTTTTCCACAAAGGCCAAGTTCTCCTTGGCCTGGGTGTCCTCGGGCGCCAGTTTCAAGGCCGCCTCGTAATTGCGGACCGCCTCCGGCAACGCGCCCTGGCGATAGGCGCTGTTGCCCAGATTGTAAAGCAGTTGGGCCTTGAGCGCATCGTCGGCCCGCGCCAGGGACTGACTGTAGTGCGCCGCGGCGGCCGCATAATCCCCCTTCTTGTAGTAGGCATTGCCCAGATTGTAAAGCACCTGGGGATTGTCCGGATCGTCGAGCTGGCCTTTGAGAAAATACTCCTGGGCCTGATCGTAGCGACCCTCCTGGTAGGCCCGATAGCCCTCTTGCAACGGACCGGCCAGGGAAGGCTCGGCCGGCGCCAGAAGCGCCAGCGCCAGCACGATGGCCGCCAGCGGCTGTTTGACCGGAGGTATAGCCAGGGCCGCCATCAACAGGGCGATGGCCAGGGCCAGGGGCCATTGATAGCGATCGGCCCACACCTGCCTGCGACCGCTCTCCACGGT
>JBAQGR010000639.1:0-4810 GCA_049287895.1 Desulfatitalea sp. | reverse complement strand
GAATAAAGGATGATCATCAATGATCAGAATGCGCCTCTTCTCTGTCACGCTGCTGCTCCTTTATGGGGATGGTGATGAAGATGCCGGCCCCTTTTTTGAGGCGCGAACGGATATCGATGGTGCCGTTGAGCAGGCCGACGCGCTCGAACATGCTTTGCAGCCCCATGCGTTTTTCTTTGTATGATTTGGCACGCCAGCCGTTGACGTCGAAGCCTTTGCCGTCGTCGATGATGCGCAGCATCAGATTGGGCGACGAGGCCACCAGGCGGATGGTGACCCCCCTGGCCTCGGCGTGTTTCTTGACATTGTGCAGCGCCTCCTGAATCAAACGGTAGATGTTGATCTGGATATCTTCGTCCAGCAGCAGATCATCCAATCCGGCGGCGATAAAGTCGATTTTCAGGTTGTTGCTTTGGGCAAAGTCTTCACAGTAGAGGAACAGGGTGCGTACCAATCCAAGCTGATCCAACCCCGGCGGCCGCAGATCGTAGGCCAGATTGCGTACGTCGGAAATCGAGCGCTGAAGGATGCCGATGGTTTCATCCACTTGCCGGCGCGATTCGTCGCTCATGGTGGGCTGGGCGGCGAACAGGGTTTGCAGATGGATTTTCAGGGAGGATAGATCCTGGGCGATATGGTCGTGCAGGTCGCGCGCGATGCGGTAGCGTTCGTTTTCCTGGGCCTTGATCAGTTCGTGGGTCAGCCGCTGGATCTGGCGGCGGGTCTGATTGCGTTCGGTGGCATCCACGCCGACCCACAGAAATTCAACGACCTTGCCCTCGTTGTTGAGAATCGGCCGGTTGGTCCAGGTGACCCAGACGCGGTCGCCGTTGCGCCGCAGGTTCTCCAGTTCGTTGGATTTATACTTCTCTGGATCGCGGATAAAGTCTTCTATCTGGGGAGCGATACTGCGGCCGTTGCTGAGGACGGTGGGCAAAATCGTATCGAGCAGCGAGCGCCCCAAAATCTCCGCTTCCGTGTAGCCGAAAAACTGCTGGGCGTACTCGTTGAAGAACCTTACGCGGCCCTCGGTGTCGAAGCGTACGATCAGGCTGTTGGCGTTCTGGACCAGCTCGCGGTATTTACCCTCGCTCTGGCGCAGGGCTTCCTCGGACTGCCGGCGTGCGGTGATATCCCGGGCGGTGGTGTGGATGCAGGGAATTCCGGCCAGGGTCATACTTTTGCTGCTGAATTCGGCGTAGATGGTCTGTCCGTCTTTGCGCCGTATGGCTATTTCGCTGGTAAACGACTCTCCGTCCTGGATGCGATTGAAGTACTCCTGGTAGGCCTTCAGATCGATGGCGCTATCCAGGTCCTGGACACGCTTATGGATCAGATCCGCTTTGCTGTAGGCGGTCAGCAGCGCTGCCGCGTCGTTGACATCCATGATGCGACTGTTGGCATCGCTGATGATGATGGCGTCGCGGGAGCCGTCGAAAAGACTCCGATAGCGCTGATCGCTTTCACGCAAGGTCTTTTCGATCTGCTTGCGCTCTTCGATTTCAAGGCGCAACTGGGAGTTGGCATAGGTCAGCTCGGCGGTGCGCGCCTTGATCAGATCTCCCAGATGGTCGCGATGCTTCTTGAGTTCCTCCTCATTTTCCTTGCGGTCGTGGATATCCATCATCATCGCATATTTGGATACCGTGCCGTCGATATGACGGATGGGCGCGTTGACCACCAGGTACCAGCGCGAATCATGTGGGCTGACCACCTCCCAGCGCACGGTCTCGCCTTTGATGATGCGGTGGTTGATGCACCACGGGCACACCGTGCTGCGGCCGAAGGCCTGGTAGCACAATTCTCCCGTGGCATCTCCGCCCAGGTGCTCGATCATGCGTTCGTTGAGGTATTCGATGCGGTAATCGGTCGAGCAGATATAGATCATGCCGTCAAAGGCATCGACCATGGCATTGAAAAGGCGGTCGTTCTCTTCGAGAATGGCAAAAAGGCTCTGGGGGTTGCTGCCCAGGATATCGATGGCCGCGGGCCCTTTGCGCAACAGCGTTTGCAGTTGGGCCCAAGGGTTGGATGGGCACATGGCGGAGTTTACACTCATGAAACCGATCTCTCCGTCCGGCGGCGGCTCAGCGATGCAAGAACCAGCGTCGCAAAAATCATGATAACAGGCCGTTAGGGGAAAAACGCATCACAATCTGTCATGAAAGGCCTGAAAAGGAAAGGATAATTTTTTGACTTTGGAGCCGGGCGGATTCGCTAGCGGGCCGCCGTGCTTTACTTGGTTCCTTTTTTATGACATTTAGGGCGCAACATCTCCCGATAGACCCCGGCGGCCGCAACCTTGGAAATCCAAACCGTCGCCAGGGCCGGACGGCTAACCCCAATTCAGATAAGGAGAGCCATGGAAACCCGATCGGCGATCATCTCTTTTTCCCAGAGCGAAAAGGTCAAGAGCGGATTGATCTGGTGCTCCCAGTGCGTTCACATCCTGCAAAACTTGCCGATGCCCGAACAGCAAGGTGCCCTGCGGCTATTGCAGGCCCTGATCGCTATGATCGCCAACGAGGCCCAGTTGGCCCGCCAGGCCTCCGGCGATCCCATCTGGCTGGAGGTGGACAAGTTTCTCCACACGGCCCGGGTGATGGTTGACTCGGGGGTCGCCCACGAGGCCGATTTCCACTTTACCCACGCCTTGTCCCAGGTGAACCGCATCGGCCAGCGGGCCATGACCGATCTGATGGAAAAGGGGTTGCTTTAGAAGAGGTGAACGGATGAGCAGCTATCTTATTTATGTGACCACCAAGGACAAAGCAGAAGCACGACGCATCGGCCGACACCTGGTCCAATCGCGACTGGCGGCCTGCATCAATATCTTTGACCATATGAACAGCATGTATATTTGGAAGGATGAATTCCAGGACGATCAAGAAGCGGTCCTGATCGCCAAGACCATCGAAAACCGGGTGCCGGATTTAATCGCGGCCGTCCAATCCATGCACAGCTACGAGTGCCCGTGTATCGTGAGTCTGCCCATCAGCCACGGCCATGCGCCCTTTCTCGACTGGATCGCCGCACAAGTGGGGCCGGGGCAGGGGGAAGGACCCGGATTGTAGCGTCGAATAAATTGAGGATTATGATTGATGAAAGACGATCGCGGTTTATATTACTTTCCCTTTCCCGGCAACAAGCACGTGCGGATGTATGTCCGGCAAGGTCCCGAAGAGATCCAGTTCCGCATGTGGAACCAGGACGACCCGCAAATGTGGGAGTCCCACGGTTGGGTGCCGCACCTGGCCATCGTCCAAGCCCTGGCCTTTTACAAAGGCGGTCCCTTCGATCCCAAAAAGGCCTATGATCTCAATCTGGCCAAGGCGCTGCTCAAAGAGGGGGCCTAGCCGAGTTCTCTCCATGGCCACAAGGAGAAGACCCTATGGATGATTTCGAACTGCAACGCCGACTCAAAGAGTTTGACTTCTACCACGGCGATGTGGATGGCGATATCGGGCCTGAATCGATGCAGGCCATCGCCGCCTTTCTCAACAACGGCCGCGTGATGGTGCCCCAGGCGTGGTCCCAAAAGCGCCGCGTGTTGGCGGCCAAGCAACTGGTCTGCCGACGCGATGGCATCGAGGTGGGCAGCGTCGATGGTTTGGCAGGGCCACAGACCCAGTACGCCTTTCAACTCTACGCCGAGCGTCTCGCGGCTGGGCCGTCGCCCCTGATTCCCGGACGGGAGACCGATCCGCCCGGCCCCGAGCCGGTCACCGCCCCGCCGATCTGGCCGCGCCAGGCCGATGTCGAAGCGTTCTACGGGCCGAAGGGCGCCGGTCAAATCCGACTGACCCTGCCATTTGCCATGCGCATCGCCTGGGAGCCTTCCAAATTGGTCAAGAGCATCATGGTGCACGAAAAGGTGCACGACTCCGCGAAGCGCTGTTTTGAGAGGATCGCAGCCGCCTATGATGCCGAAGCGCGCCGTCAGACCGGCATCGAATTGTTCGGCGGCTGCTTTAATGTGCGCCGGATGCGGGGAAGCAATCGCTGGTCGATGCACTCCTGGGGGATTGCCATCGACTTCGATCCTGAGCGCAACAGCCTGCACTCCAACCGAAGCAATGCGCGTCTATCCCAGGACGACTGCCGCGCCTTTTGGAAGATCTGGGAAGATGAAGGCTGGGTATCGCTGGGCCGGACGCGCGACTACGACTGGATGCACGTCCAGGCGGCCCGCTTGTAGGTGCAAAAGATCAAGTCTTGAAATCACAATTTGTGATTTCAAGTGCAGAGCCTGGCCCCAGTATTCAGGCCGGGGAGGACGTCAAGCTTACGGGCGCTTTCGGCTTTTGTGGCTAAATTTTTAAGATCACAAAACGTGATCTTGATTTCGCCCAGATACTGCTATACAAATATAGCGGTATTAAAAAGGAGGAAAACCTTATGCTGGCGATCCGCTTACCCGCAGATATCGAATCCCGGCTTGATGCCCTTGCAAAGGCTACCGGAAGGACGAAAACATATTACGTGCGTGAGGCCATCCTTGAGCACCTCGACGACCTCGAAGACATATACCTTGCCACGAAACGCCTCGAGGATATCCGGGCCGGTCGCGAAAAGACCATCCCCTTGAGCGAGGTTATGAGGCGCCATGACCTGGAGGGTTGAGTTCGGTGCGCAAGCGGACAAAGAGCTTGATAGGATCGATGCTCAGCAAGCCAAGCGAATTTTGACAACATCGTAAAAAGTCCCCGAGGCGTCACTCCCGCGTAGGCGGGAGTCCAGAAACACTTGAAAAGACTGGATTCCCGCCTGCGCGGGAATGACGTTAACGGGCACCGAGACACTTTTTACG
>JBAQGR010000638.1:0-12682 GCA_049287895.1 Desulfatitalea sp. | reverse complement strand
GCGCGCCTGCTCGGCGTTGAGATGGGCAAACAAGGGCGCCATGGGTGCCGCCTCCCCTCGGCCCGCAAGCTAAAATTCATCGACGTCATCTTCGCTCTCCTCTTTCTTAGCGAGAGCCTCCTCGTCTTCCTCCTCTTCCTCCTCGGCCTCTTCCAACTGCTCGGCCATCAACGCCTCTTCCAGCCGCAATTTTTGCATCTGCGCGTTTTTGAGGCGATGAGTCTGGTTGCTGGCATCGATGGCAATACGGGCCAACTTTTCACCGCCGAGTTTCAAATAGAGATAAATCGCTTCCAGACCTTGTGGATCGTTTCGCAGGCCGGCCACCATGTGTGGCAGGAGGCGTTGAAACGATTCCCTGAATTCGCTTGGCACTGTGAAATTTGTGTCCATGGCCCACTCCTTGATCCAACGAGACTCCGAAATGCGGGCAAAGTATAATCAAGTGTCTTGAAAAGTAAAGCCCAATTTCCATGCTTTGAAATGAAAACTGGAAACCCGGGTGCCGAGAAGAGGTGCCCATGTCGCCATTGCTTGACACGCTGTGGGGGTTTCTCTATAAAAAGGCCCGAAAGTGATGAGAGGCAATGGCGCCACAAGGACATCGTTACCAACCAAACGCGAGGCAGCAAAGGCGAAGGGAATATGACCAAAACAATCGATCCCGCCACATGGGTTTATGTGGTGGTGCAGAACCCGGGGACCAACGAAACTATCGTGGGGCAGCAGGATACAGAAGGACAGATTGAATTCATCCCTGTTTTTAAAGATCGGGAGAGTGCGTCCCAGGGGGTGATCCAAATGGTCAAAACACCCGGACAGGTCTACGAAATCCAAGCCATCATGTATGATGAGCTCTTGCGCCATGCCGGTCAGGGGGGATTCTTGATTTTCTTTTTGGATGGCCGCGGAAAGATTCTCTCCAAGATAGGGCCGGATGGCCGCGTGCTATAGTCGGCGGCTCTCTTGTGTTTGCAAAGAGCGGCCATTATTGCTAAGTTTTGTCGCATGGCTCCGGTGCCGGCTCCTGCGAGCGTGTCGGCAGGTTTCGGGGAAAGCGTTACAACCATGGAAGACAGGTGCAACGGCTGGTGAATATGCGAATCATAACCCGTCCCGATTTTGATGGCGTTGTGTGCGCCGTATTGCTCAAAGAGGCTTTGGGTGATGCTGCGCCGGTGTTGTGGACCCAGCCTGGCGATATGCAGAGCGGCGTCGTTCAAACCCATCCGCAGGATGTGGTGGCCAATCTGCCCCTGGCGCGCGGTGAGGTCGCCCTATGGTTTGATCACCATGTCTCCAATGTTCCGCATGGGTCCTATAAAGGGCTTTTTCGCATCGCGCCATCAGCGGCCGGTCTGGTATATGAGTATTTCAAGGAGAAACTGGATTCGCGCTTTGTTGATTTGGTTTTACAGGCGGACAAGATCGATGATGCCCAACTCAACCACGATGAGATCCTGCACCCGGAAAACCACCCCTTTGTATTGCTTTCCATGACCATTTTCAACCGCCGGGCCTCCGACGAAGCCTATTGTAATCTTCTGGTAGAGCTGTTAAGAACCGCTTCGATTGATCAGGTACTCGCCGATCCGATGGTCCGGCAGCGGTGCAGTGACGCGGTAGCCGCCAACAAAGCGTACGAAGCATATTTGAAACGCCATACGACGATGCGGGGTCATGTCTCGATCACCGATTTTCGCAGTATGACTCCTGCACCGGACGGTAACCGCTTCCTGGTCTATTCGCTGTTCCCCCAGGCGATGGTCAATGTGAAACTCTTCTACGAGGGGCCGCGCGTCGCGGTGAAACTGGGACACAGCATTTTGAACCCTGGCTGCAGGGTCAATGTCGGTCAGCTGCTGGCCCATTTTGGTGGCGGCGGGCACAAGGGAGCGGGCGCCTGTCGGTTGGGATACGATCGGGCCGAAGTCCAAATAAAAGAGATTATTGCTGTGTTGATGCGCAACCTGGATGAGTTGAGCTGAATTGAATGGAGATGGATCCGTGGCACACCGTTTACAAATCAATGCCCGGCGGAGCGCGCCGGGTCAGGAATGGAACCCGGAGCGGCAGCTTGCCGAGGCCCTGGCGGAACGAGCGCTTTTTTTAGAAAAATACCCCCAATACCGTACCTATCAACGCGAGATCGAGCGCATGCTGGACCAGGCCGGGACATCGGAAAATCGTATGGCCGTTCTGGCACTGCTCATCGAGGCCAAGTTGATCGAAATGCACGATCAACTCAAACGCCTGAATCGCATTCTGCTTTCAGTGCCCGTATGATCCGGCATCAGTGAATGGACATGAGGAAGGTGCGCAGGTTCACCTTTTTGTTCTGAAGGCGCAGCTTGTTGCGGATTCCCTGGCGGTAGGCCTCCACGGTCCGGATGGACAGACCCAAGAGATGGGCGATTTCCCGGTTTTTTTTGCCCTGGCGAATGAAGTTGGCCACTTTCAGTTCTGCCGTGGAGAGTCCGTAATAGGCCAGCGACAATCGCCGCGAAAAACCGCAGGTAATGTCTCGGAGGTTGGACTCCACTATCCCCATGTAGGTTTTGTGACGCTCATCGGGGCTCTCCTTCTGGACCTTGTTCAGATAAGGCAGTACCATTTTTTTGACGTTATACAACACCTGTTCTTCGAGGGCCCGTTTGTCCTCTTCGCGTCGTTTGAGCAGGACCTTAAGGGCCGTATTGGCTTCCTGCAAGTTGGCTTTTTCCGATTCCAGTTCGGCCTCCCGATCCCGGAGGGCTTTTTCCGTGGTGAACCGCTCGGCGATTTTGCGCTGCAACTCCTCGTTGGCTTGCATCAGGATCTGGGTCCGGATGTTTACGATCGTTTCGATCGATTCCTGGGTGCCGAGCAATGCGTTCGGGCGTTGCCAAGCTTCGTTGATGGCGCGAACCATCCCCTGGCACCAGAGGAATTGGCCTTCCGGAGAGAACTCTATTGATCCGAAGGCTTCAATCCATTGGATCTCACCGGTTTTGGCGCGGATGCGAAATTGATGGGCGTGGGTTTGGCTCTTGCGCGCGGCCACCACCTCCCGATAGGCGCGGGCCATGCGGTCACGATCGTCCGCTTCGATCAGGTCGACGAACAACCGGCCGGTCACCTCTTCAGGGGCATAACCGAACGCGCCTACAGCTTTGTTCACTGTCAACACAACACCTTTTTCGTCCAGCGCGTAAATCACTTCGGGGATAATTTCCAACAGGGATTGGTAGCGCTGGTCCAGGGTACCCACGGCCTGTTGAAGTTGCTGGCGCTGTTCGCTTTCCATTTCAAGTTGCGCGATGCGTTGATAGAGGAACAAGAGCAACCGATCCCGCTGGTTTTGGGCGTGGGCCAGAATGGGCGCTGTGGGTTTGCAATGCATTGACGGCCTTCCGTGCCTGGGTTGTTTAGTGTTGCCTTGGCGACCGATCGGCGATAGTAACAGCTGAATTTTCATTAGCCAAGAAATTATCGGAGAGATTCCATGAAGCTTGGATTGATTGGACGGCCCGGGGCCGGCAAAACCACTCTGTTTGAAGCGTTGACCCAATCGGGTGCCGAGACGGCCCAGCGCAAGGAGAGTCGTATCGGCACCGTGCGTGTGCCCGATGAGCGGGTGGACCGGCTGTCGGCCCTATATAACCCCCGCAAGACCATTTATGCCCAGGTGGAGTACCTGCTGCCGGCGCCGGCCGAACATATCAAGGAGAAGTCGCGGGAACAGAGCATCTGGACCCAGGTGCGCGACTGTGACGCCATTTTACATGTGATCCGTAACTTTCACGACTTGGGAGGTGCGGCCCCCACAGCCCGGAGCGATTTTCAGACCGTCGATCAGGAGTTGATCTTATCCGATCTGGTGGTGGTGGAAAAGCGCCTGGAACGTCTGGCCATGGATCAGAAGCGGGGTAAAAAGCCCGACCCCGAAGAGACAGCCTTGGTGGAGCAGTGCGCCGCGCATCTGAACGGGGAAACCCCCTTGCGCCGCTTTCCCGAGGTGGCCAGCGCCAAGTCGTTGCGGGGCTATGCTTTTTTATCGGCCAAGCCCTGCTTGATCCTTTTCAACAATGCCGATGAGGATGACGCCCTGCCGGAGGTCGGTTCATGGGGCCTGGCTGAGCCCTGTCTGGCCATACGTGGCAAGCTGGAGCAGGAACTGGGCCAAATGAGCGCCGAGGAAGCCCGGGAGTTCATGGCGGAGTTCGATATCCGCGATCTGGCCATGACGCGGGTCATCCATGGCTCCTATGCGCTGGTGGGGTTGATCTCCTTTTTTACCGTGGGTGAAGACGAGGTGCGCGCCTGGACTATTGCCAAAGGAACGGCCGCGGTGGACGCCGCCGAAGTGATTCATTCGGATATCAAAAAAGGTTTCATCCGGGCCGAAGTGCTGGCTTACGATGACTTGACGGCCGCCGGCGGCTATAACGAAGCGCGCAAACTGGGCAAGGTGCGGTTGGAAGGCAAAACCTACGAAGTCAAAGACGGCGATATCATCAACTTCCGGTTCAATGTCTGAAGGCAGCGATCGATTCAAAATACCATGGCAGAGCCCCTCGTATCATCGAATCCGTGCGTCCCGTCCGGGTTTTCGGCCGAAAGTATTCTCCGGCCGCACGATCTGCCGGCGGGGTTGGTGGCCGACGCCGCTGCCTTGACGGCGGTGATCGCCCCCTTTCCCATGAAGATCAACCCCTATCTGCTTGCACTGATTCGTAAGGCCGGCGACCCCCTCGGCCGTCAGGTGCTTCCGCACCCCGACGAACTCAAGGACGTGGAATGCGGCGAAGATCCGTTGGCCGAGGAGCGCCAGTCGCCCGCGCCGCAAATACTCCATCGCTATCTCCACCGGGTAGTATTTCTAGTCTCCAACCAATGCGCGGTCCACTGTCGTTTCTGCATGCGCAAGCGCCGCGTGGCCGGAGGTCGGCAGGTGACCCAGAGGCTGATCGATGCGGGGATGGACTACATCCGTGGGCGGTCCGATATCAACGAAGTAATTCTTTCGGGCGGCGATCCCCTGATGCTCGCTGATGGCTGTCTGCTCGCCATTCTTTCGAATTTGCGCCGGATCGGTCATGTGAAGCTGTTGCGCATTCACAGCCGGATCCCCAGCGTTTGGCCCCAGCGCGTGACGCCGAACCTGGCGCGCCGGCTGGCCGAACTTCATCCCCTGTACATCAACATCCACTTCAACCATCCGGCGGAGATCACCCCGGCGGCCGCGGCGGCTTGCGGCTTGTTGGCCGATGCGGGCATCCCCCTGGGCAGTCAAACCGTGTTGCTGCGAGGGGTCAATGATGACGCCGAAGTGCTGCGCGAATTGTTTGAAGCTTTGCTGCGGATCCGGGTGCGGCCTTACTATCTGCATCAACTGGATCGAGTTCCTGGAACGGCCCATTTCCAGGTGCCGCTCGACCGGGGCCTGCGCCTTTTGGCGGAGCTGCGCGGGCGCCTCTCCGGCATGGCCATGCCCCATTTCATGATCGATCTGCCGGGTGGCGGGGGCAAAGTGGCTCTGACCCCCGATGCTATCGTGGAGAAGCATCCCACCCATTGGCGGGTGCGCAATTGGCAAGGCCTTGTCTACGACTATCCATGCGACTAGAGGTGGTTTCAAACCTCTCTATAGCGAGGATGATTAGATGCGCGGGGCATTCAACGTCGAAAGGGAAACAATAAGGGCGGCTTATGTCCGCCGCCCTTATTGTGGCATGGCCGGGCCATGGAGAATTGCAGACGCTACTCCACCGAGGTCTTCAGGGCTTTGCCAGCGGTGAATTGGGGAACTTTGCGCGCTTTGATCTTGATTTTCTCGCCGGTGCGCGGATTACGTCCGGTACGGGCTTTACGCTTGGCCACTTTGAATGTACCGAATCCGGTCAGGGTGATTTTGTCGCCCTTTTTCAATCCTTGGGCAATGACGCCCAGCAGGCTGTCGAGGCAGGCTTCGGCTTCTTTTTTACTGTTCAGATTTTTGGCCATCTCATTGATCAATTCGCTTTTGTTCATTCTTTTGCCTTCTCCTTTCAAGCTTTGGGTGAATTGGCGGCCCACCATGTTGGGAGCACCGTGCTTTCCTGCGGCCACATTTACCACTAATGAAGCGGTCCTGTGAATCCCTTTAACTCGTTATGCCAAAGAATTCAAAGTTTTTCTTGGATTTGAATGCAAACGGGGCCGGCGTTGATGCATCGCTATCAGACGTCCGCCACCTTTTCAAAGGCCTCCATCTGGGTCTTGCACCGAATGCAATAGGATGTGACCGGTCTGGCCTTCAGGCGGGCCAGGGCAATCTCCTCTCCGCATGCTTCGCAGATGCCGAACGAACCGTCTCGAATTTTGCCCAGCGCCGATTTTATTTTTTTAATGAGGTGGCTCTCTCGGTCACGAATACGCAAGGTGTTGGTGCGGTCGGTCTCCATGGCGGCCTGGTCCAGAGGGTCGGCCGCCCACTCTCCGCTTTGAACCAAGGTGCCGACCGTTTTTTCGGCCATGGTCAGTAATTCATTCAACTGTTGCGTCAGCTGTTCCTTGAAAAAAGCGATATCTTTGGGTTGCATTGCTTCCATGGGTGTATTGCCTGCTATGGGTCAAAAATTTTCGATGACCTTGAAATGTTCGATGGTAATAGTTCGAACCGCCTTTTTATCACGTCGGACCTCGCCGCTGGCTTCGATGACCTTTTGAATCAGGCTGATGAATTTCTCGCCATTTTCGATCCGATACTCTTCATCATCGGTAGCGCTCAAGGCGACCGCCGTTACCTGATCGTACTCGTTCCATTGAACCGGCGTGACGATACCAATAAGCGTTTCATGGCCATTGGTCGTTTTCTTTTTAGGCATACGCCAGGCTCCTCAATGGGCCTTCGGTCTATTCGGAAAGAACCTTGTAGGAGATTACGGTAATTATCTTCATGTCGTCGCGTTCTTGAACAGTCCCCCTAACCTGGACTTTGGCGTTGACATGGTTTTCGGCCAAATCGCCTCCCGTTGCCGTGTCGGCGATTTCATAGATCTGACCGTTGGCGACGATTTGGTAGTTGTCATTGACCTGCCCGGTGACGATTTTTTCAGCGGCCAGGGCCGGAACGGCAAAAACCAGGATGAGGAGCACCATCGAACCCGCGAATACCAAACTGGTCAACGGTTTGCGTTTCATGGAGTTCCTCCTTGGTGGCGATGATCGCTTTTCGGATGGATTTATCCGGCGCCATGTAGAAAGCAAAAGCAATGCCAAGGCCAATCTTGTTACAAAATACTTAAATAACAATAAGTTAAATCAATACTTAAAATCGGCGGCGCCACACGGTTGGTCCGCCGGGCGGATAGCGGCAGGCCAATTAATCTATAACTAATTGATATTGCTGTTTATAAAGATAGGAAACCCCGATTCCGGTTTGCGCCATATCGGAAATATTGGTTCCGATGATCTCTTCCGGCGCGCTATGCTTCTTCTTTGAGCAGGCAGCAGGCGATTTGGTAGGCTGGACGGCCATCGGGCCGGTAGGCCAGATTGTGGGGTTGGATCAGCTTGTTCATGACACACCCCTCTGGGATCTCTAGTCGGAACAGGTCCGCTTCGTTGAGGGGGGGAGTGGCGCGCAACTGGTCGTTTTCGAAGATCAGGCTGTGGAGCGGGTAGTCTTCGCACAGCGGGCAGCGGTAGACGCGGCCGTTGGGGAAGATGAAGTAGTTGTCGGCCACGCGGCCGGCGCAGGCGAACGGTTCGTTCAAGGCGAGATACACTTTGGGGTAGATGACGCGGATACCTTGCTGGGCCACCTGGCGGGCCACCGGTAGTACATGCGTTTCCCACTCCCGGCGGGTGACCTGAAGTTCCGGTGGGTTATCTTCCTTGCAGGCGGCCGATTGTCCGCGCAACCCGATCACCTGGATGAAGAAGCGCTCGATCGTCAAGTCGGCCAGCAAGGGCGGCACGGCCGCCAGCTCTTCCAGGTTGAGGCGGCTGACGGTGTAGATCAGGCTGGTGCGGAAGCCTTTGGTTGTGGCGCGCCGGATGCCTTGGGTGCACACGTCAAAAGAGCCTTGGCCGCGGATGGCGTCGTTGGTAATCGCCGAAGCCCCATCCAGGCTGAAGCTGATGAAATCCACGTCGGCCGGTGAGATGCGGTCCAGAATATCGTTAAACAGAAAACCGTTGGTGTCGATGGTGATGGAGGCGTAGCCCAGTGCACGGGCCGCTTGGACAGCCGCCGCTAGATCGGGATGCAAAGTGGGTTCGCCGCCGAGAAAGATCAGGTTGGCGCCCGGGCTGCGTTGGGCCAGGGCGGCGAGCCAGGCCCGGATCGTGGCCAGGTCGAGTCGCTCGCTGCCGTGTTGGGCCGGATTGATGTAGCAATGGCGGCAGCGCAGGTTGCACTGGGTCAATATATGAAAAAAGACGTTGGCGGCGTTTTGGGCGAAGCAAACGGTTTGGGGCATCAGAAATTTTCAATGTAGCGTTTGGGCGCAGCCGGCTTGGGTTTGGGGGGCGCTTGGGGCGCGGGCCCTTTTTTGGCGTCGCGCTTGGCTTTGACCAGCTCTTCGTTGGTCAGTCGCAAACGCATGGAGATATATTCGGCGAAAATGCGGTAGAGCAACAACAGGAAATCAAGTCGCGCCTCTTTTTCATCAGAGGTATCCATGCGGGTACCGGCCGAGGTGTCCACGGCCAGGCAGACGGTCTGACCCACGGCATGGACCGATGCGGAGCGGCTTTGGTCGTCGATAATGCGCATCTCGCCGAAGATTTCGCCTTTGCGCGTGATGGTGCCGATCTCTTCCCCCTCTTTGGTGACTCGTATTTTGCCGGAGAGCAGAAAATAGAGGTAGGGGTCCATGTCTCCTTCCTGGATGATCTGCTCGCCATCTTCGTACTGCCGGATTTTGCTCAGGCGCAACAACTTGCCCAGATTGCGGGTTTCAAAATGCTTGAGCGCCTGGATCGACATGAGGCGTTGGATGTTTTCAATATTTTCTTTGAGGAATTTGGACTCAAGCATTGTGTTGGTCTCCTCTGTATTCCCAAAGCCGGTAGATTCGCCCCCATAGTAGGCTTTAGCATGTTAAAAAGGCAAGCTAAAATTCGGACGGCTGGGGCGATCTATGGCCAAAAAAGACAGAACACCATCATTTTCATCTTTAAACTCGCGCTTATTCCGCCTCCAGACAATGCTTGGACAGATTGTTGTCGAAATCCACGGGATAACAGCCATCGAAGCAGGCCTTGCAAAAATGGCTGGCCGGATCGGCCATGCCCATGGCTTCGAGCAATCCCGGCAGGCTCAGGTAGTAAAGGGAGTCCAGGCCCAGATATGCTTCAAGCTCCTTGACCGACATGCGCCCGGCAATCAATTCGCCCTTGGTGGAAAAGTCAATGCCGTAGTGACACGGAAAGCGGTGGGGCGGTCCGGCCACGCGCAGGTGCACCCGCTTGACTCCCAGCTCCCGCAGGGCCCGCACGCGGGTCTTGGCCGTGGTGCCGCGGATGATCGAATCTTCGATGATGACAATGTCTTTGCCTTTGAGCAGTTCCTTGATGGGATTCAATTTCACCCGCACGCCGAAATCGCGCATGCTCTGGGTGGGCTGGATAAAGGTGCGGCCCACATAGTGGTTGCGGATCACCACCAGCTCGAAGGGGATGCCCGACGCTTCCGAGTAGCCCAGGGCCGCATAGGTGCCCGAATCGGGAAAGGGCATCACCAGGTCGGCCGATACCGGCGCCTCTTTGGCCAGGATGCGACCGTGAGCTTTGCGGATCTGGTAGACATTGCGGCCCATGAAGGTGCTGTCCGGCCGGGCAAAGTAGATGAACTCAAAGATGCAAAACGAGCTGCGGCCGGCTTCGGGCAGCCGCAGGCTGCGCGGTCCGGCGGCATCGATGATGATGACTTCACCGGGTTCGATTTCGCGTACGAATTCGGCTTGCACCAGATCCAGCGCACAGGTTTCCGAAGCCAGCACCCAGTGGCCATTGAATCGGCCCAGGCATAGCGGCCGAAATCCATGAGGGTCGCGGATTCCGATTACCTCACCCCGGCTGGTGAGCACCACCATGGAGAATGCGCCTTGCAGCCGCGCGGCGGCCTGCACCAGGGCTTTTTCAAATCCCAGGTTGAGGTTGCGCACGAACAGGTGCAAGAAGATCTCGCTGTCCATGGTCGTTTGGAAGATCGATCCGCTCTCTTCCAGTTCGGCTTTGAGCGCGGCGGCATTGACGATGTTGCCGTTATGGCCCACGGCGTAGGCCTTCTGGCGATGACGCACCACGAACGGCTGGGCATTGGCCAGGACCGAGCTGCCGGTGGTGGAGTAGCGCACATGGCCGATGGCGCTGCTGCCCTTCAGGCTTTCGAGTTGATCCATGCTGAAGACATCCGAGACCAGCCCCATGGCGCGGTGCTCGTTGAGCACGCCATTGTGCACGACGCTGATGCCGGCGCTCTCCTGTCCGCGGTGTTGCAGGGCGTACAAGCCGAAATAGCACATCTTGGCCGCTTCGGGATGGCCGTAGACGCCGAAGATGCCGCACGCTTCGCGTGGATGGTCTTCGTCCATGGGATGGGTAGATTCAGTGTCCGGATTAAAGAGATTCTGGTTCATGGGTAATTTACCTTTAGATAAATTCTTTAGCCGAAAATGCGAGAACGCCGGGCTGGGCCGCAAGATGCCGTTTATGGTTGGACACGGTGGTACTCCTGAATACATTTGACCCCTAATGCCTGTGCCTTCATGGCCGCCACTGCCTTGCTCACCGCCAGGGCGCCGGCGGCGGTGGTCACATAGGGGATACCGAATTTCAAAGCGGCCCGGCGGATCACATACCCATCCCGGCTGGAGGCATCGCCCGAACCGGTATTGATCACCAGGTGGATTTGACCGTTTTTAATGGCATCCTCCACATGCGGTCGGCCCTGCTCCAGCTTGTTAATATGCTGGGGCTGGATGCCGCGGTCGCGCAAAAAGGCGCCGGTGCCGCTGGTGGCCAGGATGGTGAATCCCATGTGGCTGAATTCACGCGCCACATCCACGATGGCTCGTTTGTCATTGTCCATGACACTGATGAAAACCGTGCCTTGGACCGGCAGTTTTTGACCGGCGCCCAATTGGGCCTTGGCATAGGCCGCGCCGAAATCGCTGTCAATGCCCATCACTTCGCCGGTGGATTTCATCTCCGGCCCCAGCAAGGTGTCGACATTGGGAAAGCGGTCAAAGGGCATCACCGCCTCTTTGACCGACAGATGCTTGGGGATCACCTCCGTCGTCAGTCCCAGATCAGCCAGGGTGCGGCCCAGCATGATCTTGGTGGCCAGCTTGGCCAGGGGTACGCCCGTGGCTTTGCTCACAAACGGCACGGTGCGCGAGGCACGCGGGTTGACCTCCAGAACGAACAGGCGGCCGTCCTGAATGGCATATTGGACGTTCATCAGGCCGATGACATTCAACTCCTGCGCCATGGCTTTGGTGGCCTGGGTGATCTCGTCGATGAGTCGCCGCGGGATGCTGCAGGGCGGCAACACGCAGGCCGAATCGCCGGAGTGGATGCCGGCCGCCTCGATGTGCTCCATGATTCCGCCGATGATGGTGTCGTGGCCGTCACGGATGGCGTCCACATCCACCTCCACGGCATTTTCCAGGAACTTGTCGATGAGCACCGGATGGCCGGGCGATGCCAGGATGGCCAGGCGCGTGAAGTTTTCCAGCTCGCGCCCGTTGTAGACGATCTTCATGGCCCGGCCTCCGAGCACGAACGACGGCCGTACGATTACCGGGTAGCCGATGGTTTCAGCCACCTGGCGCGCCTCGGCGATGCTCGTGGCGATGCCATTGGCCGGCTGCACCAGGTCCAGCTTGTGGAGCATGGTTTGGAACAGCTTGCGATCCTCGGCCCGGTCGATGCTGTCCGGGTGGGTGCCCAGGATGGGAACACCGGCTTTGGCCAGTGGAGTCGCCAGGTTCAGCGGGGTCTGGCCGCCGAACTGCACGATGACGCCGAACGGTTTCTCCTTTTCGACGATATGCAGCACATCTTCCTTGGTCAAGGGCTCGAAGTAGAGTTTGTCCGAGGTGTCGTAGTCGGTGGAGACGGTCTCGGGGTTGGAGTTGACCATGATGCTCTCCACCCCCTCTTCTTTCAAGGCAAAGGCGGCGTGTACGCAGCAGTAGTCGAACTCGATCCCCTGGCCGATGCGGTTGGGGCCGCCGCCCAGGATCATCACCTTTTTGCGCTCCGACACCCGGGCTTCGCATTCGGTTTCGTAGGTGGAGTAGTAGTAGGGCGTTGCGGCCCGGAATTCGGCGGCGCAAGTGTCCACCAGTTTATAGGCCGGCCGGATGCGGTGCTCCTTGCGATGGAGGGCGACCTGATCGGCGTCGCCGCCCAGCAGGTGAGCCAGCTGCACATCGGAGAATCCGCAGGCCTTGGCCTGCCAGAGCTGTTCGTCGGACAATACAGCCACACCAGGCGCGCACTCCGCGCCGATGGCCCGGGTCCGTCCCTGGGTGCGCAGATCCGCTTCCATATCGACGATCTGCTTGAGCTGGTGCAGGAACCAGGGATCGATGCCGGTGAGCTGGTAGATCGCGTCGATGGATTTACCCGCCATCAGGGCGTAGCGCAGGTAGAAAATACGCTGGGAGTTGGGGGTGGCCAGCTTCTGTTCGATCTCCCGGTC
>JBAQGR010000637.1:0-2383 GCA_049287895.1 Desulfatitalea sp. | reverse complement strand
CCATTGGATCGTTCTCGCGGTATCCCCACACCCACTCCCGATTTTCATAGCATTTATCACTTGTTATATTGATAAATACTTTGACGGAGTTGTTTGAGCGCACTGCTTCCAGAATATTTACGGTGCCTCCAATGTTTGTATCAAATGTGAGCTTTGGATCGATATAGGAGTATCGAACGAGAGGTTGGGCCGCCAAATGAAAAACTATTTCAGGCTGATTCTTTTCAAATATATCCATAAGACGATCAAGGTCCCGGACATCACCGCGAATATGCGTCATGTGCGTATTAAGATTACAAGCACTAAAGTTACTTGGCTCAGTTGGAGGGTCAAGTGCATATCCTATGACATTTGCGCCTAACGATTTTAGCCAAATTGACAACCAAGAACCTTTGAAACCTGTATGCCCGGTAACAAGTATTTTTTTACCACTGTATGCTTTTTCTAAATTCGTTTTACTCATACGTCAATATCCTACTACTGCTCATTGATCGAACGAAAGCGTCAAAACAATATTTACTTCGAATATTCTGAATAAATATACTACCTGATTCGTGGAATGATGCTGGTTTGGTGCTCAATGAATTCTATCAACTGTTGAACAAGCGGGCTTATTTGTTCCTCTGGAATCAATAGAAGCGATAAGTTAAGTTTCATACGTCATGTGCATAGTACGGTTCGTGCCCTTTGTCCCGCGTTTTTCTGTGCTACTATATTTTTTTGAGAAGTTACTGTCGTCGACCCGAACACGTCCCGTTGTTGCTTCAACTATCTTTTCTTTTGGGATTCCTTTTCGGACAAGTTGTTCCGTAAATGTGGAAATTTTTCCCAATTTAGTTATAACAACTATATCAAAAGAACGGCTCTGCAAAAATGCGTCACCCTGGATGAGCATATCTAAAAAGTTATTTCCGGCCAAAGATTCGTCGACAATACCTAATAGATTAAGATTGAATTCTTTGATTGTAATGTATGCAATTTCTGAAAATCCACTGACACCGAAAAAAACGATTTCTTTCAAATTTCGTTGAACCAGGTTTTCAAATAGCGTTTGAAAATTGCGCTTGGCATTCATGTAATGTCTCATGGAAAATTGAGCGTATTGATGTGAAAGTTTTTCTTTGGCGGCAATACCTTCGGATGTAAGACTGTACTTGGTTTTGCTTCGTGGCGTGCCTATTGTCTTGAAATAGCCTTGTTGAGAAATCTGCTTGATGATGGAATTCACTAGTCCCAAAGAAATATCAAGACTTTGGGATAAATCCCTTTGGCTCTGCGCATGATTGGCCTCAAGCGCTTCAAGTACTTTTAGTGTCTTAATCGCTTTTGGGTCCATTTTCCTTCGACTGCTCTGGTATATAGCTCCGCCTGGTAAATTACGGTCGATGGATTCACGGGGCAAAACTCCATCGAGGGAGCCAAGCAATTCATGAATGGGGATTACAAACAGATTCCGCGAAGCATGTGTGAATTCAGGCGCTATTCAAAATTAAATGCAAATGTTCACCAAATGAACATATTCGAGTGGAGTTGTCAACCCCTTATCGAATCGCGCATTGCTTTTTAATGAGTCGAATGTCCTAAGTAAGGTGACGAGGTTTCGATATAGCAAAGAAAGAAATCAGAGTATAGCGTAAAGGTAAAAAAATCCAGAAGGCGCCCTATTCCGCCTTCTGGATTGTTTATTTTACCTATACTTCGTTATTTTTGCTTGATGTCCTTTACTACGATGCGCCCCTGGTTGGCTTCCAAGGTTTTTTCACCGATGCCTTTGACCTTCAGTAGGTCCGCTGGTGCTTGGAAGGGGCCGTTTTTTTCGCGGTACTCGGTGATCCGGTCCGCATAGGACGCGCCGATCCCGCTGAGGCTCATCAGTTGTTCGCGGGTTGCCGTGTTGATGTTCACCTTGCCCATGTCCTCCGCCAAGGCGGGGACGGCCCATGCCATCATCAATGCCACCGTCATTAGAGTTATCGCAGCCATAGTTGCCCTTTTCATCATACCTCCTTTCCGGAATTGCCTTCTCTTTCTTGCTTCTGTTAATTTACTCGCTCATCTCCCTTGCCTATGTTGTGGCCTCATCATCTCGGCGCTTACAATACAGAATCCAATGCTGCTGTCAATACTGAAAAAATCGGTATCTTATGCGGTATCAAAATAAGTATATTCCGTTGGCAAGATAGGCGACATAGGCAAATATGTGATATTTTAACAGCGTGTTATATTTTCGCGAAGTTCAATGTCACAAAATATATCTAGTGTCCATCCAGGGATGAGATATTTTTGTCGAGTTCAAGGCGGACGAAAATTTTAACCGCAGGAATATATGGACATATTTCGAGGATTAAAATTTTCGCCCAACGCAGAAATCGGCAAAAATAGC
>JBAQGR010000636.1:0-5206 GCA_049287895.1 Desulfatitalea sp. | reverse complement strand
CCCGATTTACTTCGCAAAAACATAAGAAGCAAAACCGCCCGTACCGTCACCTCCTGGTGCCCAAAGCAGGCGGTGTGGCCTTGGTCTTTTCCACTATGGGAGATTACCTATCAAACGTAATAGACGTTACGATCGTTTATCCCGAAAACGAACCGCCCGTACATTTTTGGGATTTATTGAAGGGCCGTGTCCCCCGCATCACCGTGCGGGTGAAGATCTTACCCGTTCCTGAAAATGTCGCTGGTTTGAATTATGAGGAAGACAAGGCTTTTCGGGAGAAGATCCAACAATGGGTCAACGAACTTTGGCATGATAAGGATCAACGGATTGAAGCTGTTTTGAAGGAGTATAATGCTGCCGCGACAGGGCGTGAGCACGCGGCCATCACGGGACACCGACCCGAATAACGGGAGTATGCGCGGTGGCATACCGCAAAAAGATGCCATTGGGGCCGCAGATGCAGTTTGCATCAGACTAAGGCGATATGCATCAGTTGCCTATCTTGCGGATATTTTACTTTTATTCATTGCTTTGCATGCAAGGCCGAGTCGTTTTGCATCACTTTCCAGCAACGCGGCCAATGGCCCCGCCCTCTCCTATCCATCCAATATTATCTTATAATTTCATCATGTTTTCTTCATCATGGCGGTAGGATCTGCATGTTGGCCCGGATCATGCTTTTACATAGGGCAACGCAACGCACAGATTTTAAACCAGCAACCAAAGCAACCCGTCACTGAAAGGAGTCCATCATGGCTGAGCAAGAAACCAGAAAAACAGGGCGTCCCAATGTCTTCGGCTTGGCCAACGATCAATGCGTATGGAGCCGAGCCGAGGTGGTCAAACCCATTAAATGCATGAATGCCTTTGATTGTCTGGGCTGCGCCTTCGATCAAAAGGTCCAGGCGGATTTCGAAGCCCGTGAGCAGCAAACCCAGCGGCAGGGATCTGATCCTCGAACGGTCCGGTTGCGCATGCTGATGAACCAACTCAAATGCCGCCATATGCTCAGCGGCCGGGTCACGTACAAACTGTGCGGCCACGGGTACAACTGCGTAAAATGCCCCTACGACCAGATGCTCGAAGATACAGCCTTAATACCGCGGCTCAGCGTTCCGGCCTGCGATAATGCTTCCGGTTTCGACGTGGCCAGGGATTATTACTTTCACCACAGACATGCCTGGGCACGTGTGGAGTACGGTGGCCGTGTGCGCGTCGGCGTGGATGATTTTGCCATGCGCATGCTGGGTCCCCAGGATTCCATCAAGCTGCCTAAGCTGGGTGAAACCGTCCGGCAAAGTCTTCCCCAGGCCGAGTTGCATCGGGGCGGCCATGGCGCCGAAGCCTTGAGTCCGATAGACGGCAAAGTGCTGGCGGTCAATCCCAAAATCAGCAGCACGCCTGAAACGGCCAACCAATCCCCCTATGGCGATGGCTGGCTGATGGTGATCCAGCCGACCAACCTACGTAAGAATTTGAAGAATCTGCTCTACGGCACCGAGAGTCTCGCCTGGATGGATGATGAATCAACGCGCCTGGCCACCATGCTCAGTGAGGAGTCCGGGTTTCAGTTGGCCGCCACGGGCGGAGAAGTCATCCGCGATATCTACGGCACGGTTCCCCTTCTGGACTGGAACAGACTGGTGGCCGCGTTCCTGGTTTAACAGGCTGTTAAAGCATTGTTTTCAAACGGCGGGCGATCTCATACTCGCAAGAGGAGCAAAAGCGCAGGGGAAGCCGGTCCAGTTGCTCCAGTTGCTTGCTGAAGCGCATCAGGCAGCCGGCTTCCCAGCAATGCTCCAAGCCCAGCAGATGGCCCACCTCGTGGACTCCGATCTTGGCGGCGCGAAGATAAACCACTTGGCGGTCGACGGCGAACAGGCGGTGCAAAGAGATCACGGCCGCCTTGCCGCCCAATTGGGATTCCCCGTAAACATAGGTCAGGATGGGAATGCTCAGGTCGCCCTGGGTCACCCCAAGTTTCAACGGTGCACCGTCCGTTTCGGCGGCCAGGGATTTGAGGATTTTAGAGGCGTCATACTGGCTGCGCACGGGCATGAAGGCAAACTCGGGCTGGGCGCGGGCCGGCTGTATATCGGTGAGCAGTCCCAACACAGCTTGGATGTGGGCGCCCACGATGGATACGGCGAGCGAATCCAGGGTTCCGAAAGGTATCAGGTCCAGATGCGCTCTGGGCTGTGGTTTGGTGTCACTGGGCAAGAGATCACCGGCATGAAATGGGTAAAAATTTCGGCTGACGGAAGGGGTTCATTCCAACCCATCCCCCAAAAGGGCCGTTTGTCACTATGGCGTCAATGGCCGCCGATGTTATTTCGCTTCATCTTCCTGGCCAGCGTAACCCTATCTATTCCCAGTTGCTTTGCGGCCCGGGTGATGTTCCCGCCGCAGGCTTGCAAAGCGGCCGTCAAGTGCCTGATTTCAGCTTCCAGCAGGGTCAGGGTCCCAAGATTACATTCATCGGCGCTGGGTTGGAGAAAGCACAGCTCCTCAACGCCGATCATGCGGCCGCGGGCAAGCACCACGGCCCGCTCCATCACATTGCGCAACTCACGCACATTGCCCGGCCAGGGATAGTTCACCAGCAGACCGATCCCTTTTTGGGTGATGCCTTCGATGTGCTTGCCGGTCTCCCGGGCGTATTTTTCCAGGAAGAAATCGGCCAGCACGGGGATATCCTCTCTGCGCTCGCGCAAGGGCGGCACATGAATCGCAAAGACATTGATGCGGTAGAAGAAATCTTCGCGGAACTGATTTTCGCGCAGCAATTGGCGCAAGTCCCGGTGGGTGGCGCTGACCAAACGAAAATGGGCCTCGACGAGCTGACTGCCGCCGATGCGCATAATTTTCTTCTCTTCCAAAGCTCGTAGCAGACCGACTTGCATCTTGGGGCTGATCTCCCCGATTTCATCCAGAAAAAGAGTGCCCTTGTTGGCCATTTCCAATCGTCCGCGCCGCGCTTTTACCGCGCCCGTGAAGGCCCCTCTTTCATGGCCGAAAAGTTCGCTTTCCAACAGGGATTCCGATTGGGCGCCACAGTTGATAGCCACAAAGGGGCCGTACGCCTGCTCACTGCGCGCATGGATGGCGCGGGCCACCAAATCCTTGCCCACCCCGGTTTCGCCGGTGATCAAGACCGGCGCCTGGCTGGGGGCGACTTCCTGAATTTTGGACAGAATGGTATGCATGGCCTCCGATTGCGCGATGAAGCCGTCGTATACTGCGGCCTGCTGCTCCATCAGCTGGTCGCGCAGGGCCACATTTTCATCGCGCAAGGCTTTGGTGGCCGCCACACGCTCCATGAGCAAAGAGAGCGCTTCAGGATCGAAAGGTTTGCAAAGGTAGTCGGCCGCGCCGCGCTTCATGGCCTCCACGGCCGTCTGAATAGATCCATGGGCAGTAATCATGATAACCGCGGCATCGGGCTGAAGCTCCCTGATTCGGGCCAAAAGAACCAGGCCATCCATGCCCGGCATCTTGATGTCCACCAGATAAAGTTCGAACCGTTGATCGGTTAGCAACGCCAGCGCAGCCTGCCCTGAGCCGGCGGTCTCCACATGGTAGCCCTCTTTGGTCAGCCAGGCGTCCAGGGCCACGCAAATAGTTTCTTCGTCGTCCACGACCAGAACTTTCATCCTCTGCATCATGCATACCCCCTAAGATGGCGGCTTCGCGGCCGGCTCGGCCGGCAGAACCATTGTAAACGTAGTCCCGCGTCCCTGTTCACTTTGCACATCGATGGTACCGTTGTGCTCACGGATAATACCGTAGACCATGGATAGCCCCAAGCCAACGCCTTTGCCATTGCCTTTTGTGGAGTAAAATGGTTCGAAGATACGCGGCAAGTCTTCGGGATTGATCCCGTGACCCGTATCGGTAATGGAGAGCCATACCCGTTTCTCTTTTGTGCTTTTGCCCCCTGTTATGGTGATCGTCCCCCCAGTGGACATGGATTCAATGGCATTGAAAACCAGATTCATCAAACACTGTTGCATCAGAGCATAGTCCCCCCAAGCCGTGAAAGGCCCTTCGGGCAATTGGATGGAGACATTCACCCCGGCCATTTGGAGCTGATATCCGGTAAGGAGGATAATGGTTTTGACCATTTCGAGTAAATCGATATGATCCGACTCGATTTTCTTCTGCCGGGCAAAGGTCAGCAAAGTCTTCACGATTTCACCGCATCGCAGGGCCTCCTTGACGGAGAGGTCCAGATATTTTTCAAATGCAGCCAGGCCTTCAGGCGGCAAGGTATCGTCGCGGATATGGGACAGGATCAGTTTATTGAAGGTAACGATGCTGGAGATGGGGTTGTTGATTTCGTGGCAAACCGAGGCCACCAGCCGTCCCAGGGAAGTCAAACGGTCCTCTTGGGCCACCCGTGCCAAGTCGTTTTTCATGGCCTGAGCACGATGCTCGACATGCGCGCTTAAATCAGAAGTGATATCGCGCACGATCTCCACAAACTGGATGATATCCCCCAGCATATTGAACAGCGGAAAGACAATGACCTGAATGACACGAATCTCTCCGTCGATGGTGGTGACTTCGTGTACGGCCCGCGACGGTCGTCTGGTTCGCATGGTCTCTTGGGTGGGGCAAAAGCGATCTTTGCCGGTACATGGATTCAGCATACCGTGCATCACCGTATAGCAGTATTTACCCAGGATCGCCTCCCGGGGCTGTCCGCCGGTGATGAGGGCTGAGTTGTTGCAATTGATGATGCGATAGTTGCAATCCAGTACCATCACGCCATCCGGGGAAGCCTCCAAAAGGGCCGAGGCAAAAGAGGTGGCCAGACCGATCTCCGATTCCCGTTCCGCCACCATCTCATATTGACGGGCGATATCAAAGAAGAGCATCGACGCCTGGCGGTCTAAAACGACGACCGAAGGAGATTTGCGCCTGATCAGGTCGGCAAATATTTTGGGATTCCCGGTCATTTCGAGAATCAAATCCAAAGCGTCCGTTGAAAAGAGATCCATATAGCTGTCGTAAATCGGAATACCTATTTCGCCGGCGAACTTGAGGCAGGAGACCGACTTGCTGGTGGGCGCCAGTGCCACGAGTTTGAGGCGCAGCCCGCTCGGCTTAAAGGAGTCCAGCATGCGCACGATGGAAACACACCGACTGCCTTTGGCCACGACACCGACCCTTAGAAGCAGGCAATGTTCGAATGATTTTACAT
>JBAQGR010000635.1:0-5700 GCA_049287895.1 Desulfatitalea sp. | reverse complement strand
GTTCAGACCTGCCCCACGGATGCGTTGCTCTTCGGCAACCTGATGGACCCGGCCAGCGCGGTACGGCGCAAGATCGCGGACGCGAGGGCCTATCAGATTCTGGGGTACTTGAATACGAAGCCGGCGGTGATTTATCTTAAGAAGGTGGTGCAGGTGTTATAGGTGGAAGGTATAAGACTGATGACAGAATCAACCCTCACTTACCAATCGGTCGACAACACAGTCCTCGACACCTTGCGTCCGCCGGACAAGAGCTATTGGCTGGCGGTGGCGCTGCTCTTCTGCGGCATGCTCCTGGGCGCCGGCTGCTGGCTCTATCAGATCCTGACCGGCATCGGCGTGGGCGGGCAGAACAATCCCGTGCACTGGGGTACCTTTTTGATCAACTTTGTCTTCTGGGTCGGTATCGCCCACTCGGGCACGCTCATCTCGGCCATCCTGCATCTGTTCCGCGCCGGATGGCGCAACCCCATCGCCCGGGCCGCCGAAACCATGACGGTCTTCGCCGTCTGTACCGCCGGTCTTTTCCCGTTTGTCCATCTGGGCAGGGTCTGGATGGTGTACTACATGGTGCCTTTTCCCAACCAGCGCACCTTGTGGCCCAATTTCCAGTCGCCGCTCATGTTCGACGTGGTGGCCATCAGCACCTATCTGACGGTCAGTTCGCTCTTCTGGTACACCGGCATGCTGCCGGACCTGGCCACCATCCGCGACCGGGCCCAGGGCACGCGCCGCAAGATCTTCGCCATTCTCTCCCTGGGCTGGACCGGCGAATACGAACAGTGGCGCCATTACACACGCGGCTATCTCTTCTTCGCGGCCCTGGCCACGCCGCTGGTGATCTCGGTGCACAGCGTGGTTTCATGGGATTTCGCCCTGGGCGTCGTGCCCGGCTGGCACACCACCATTTTCGCTCCTTACTTCGTGGCCGGCGCCATCCATTCGGGCCTGGCCATGGTAATCACCCTGATGATCCCCTTGCGCAAGATCTTCCATTACGAGCAGATCATCACCATCCAGGTGCTGGAGATGGTGGCCAAGACCATTATCTTCACCGGCCTGATCGTGGGTTTCGCTTACGGCACCGAAGTGTTCATCGCCTGGTACAGCCACAACAGCGTGGAGATGGAGACCTTCCGCTGGCGCGCTTTCGGCGACTACTCCCTGGAGTATTGGATCATGGTCACCTGCAATACGATCATTCCGCTGCTACTTTTATTCAAGCGGGTGCGCACCCGAATCAAATGGCTCTTCATTATCTCCATCTTCATCAACATCGGCATGTGGTACGAGCGTTTCGTGATCATCATCGGCTCGGTGGCCCACGATTTCATGCCCTACGCCTGGGGTTTGTACCGGCCCACCATCGTCGAATTCGGCATCATGATCGGCAGCTTCAGTCTCTTTTTCTTCTTGTTCGTGCTCTTCGTCAAACATCTGCCGTCGGTATCGATGACCGAAATAAAGGAGACGCTGCCCGCGGGAGGTGACCATGTCCACTGAACGGACCCGCCTCATGGGGCTTTTCGACAGTGAAGCGCAGGCTGTCTCGGCGATCCGCGGAGTGCGCGGCGCTGGTTATGCCCTGGAAAGGGTCCACAGCCCCTTTCCCAGCCACACCATCGCCGACGCCTTGGAACTTCCCAAGAGCAAGGTGGGCTGGTTCACCCTGGCCGGCGGGATCACCGGCTTTTTTACCGGTTTTCTCTTCGCCGCCTTTACGGCCACCCGCTGGGATCTGATCGTCGGCGGCAAGCCCATCGTGGCCCTGATCCCCTTTGTCATCGTGGGATTCGAATTCACCATTCTCTTTGCCATCTTCGGCAATGTGCTCGGACTGATCTCCCAGGCGCGCCTGCCGCGCTTCGGGCCAATGGAACCCTATGACCCGCGCCTCAGCGGGCACAAGTTCGGGGTGCTGGCCAGTTGCGCCGCCGGGCAGCGCAACGAATTGGTCCGATTTTTCGAAGCCAAGGGGGCCGAAATCAAAATGTGCGCCGATGCGGTTCCGGCCGCGGCCGGGCCTTCGACCCAAGGGGGCCGACCATGACAACACCCAGCAGCGACGTCGCCCCGGTGAAGGTGTCGACGGCCATGCTCGTGGGCGTGCTTTGCGTGGCCGCGGGGGCAACGGCTTTCCTGGTCCAAGCCCTCGCGGGCAATGCCGCCAGGGCCTGGCAGGCCTATCTGGTCAATTTCCTGCTTTTTTCGGCCATGGCCCATGGGGCCCTGCTCTTTTCCACCCTCATGCACGCCGTGCGGGCGCGCTGGAGCGGACCCCTGGCCGATCTGGCCGAAGCATTCACTTCTTTCTTCCCGGTATCGTTGCTCCTTTACATGGGCTTGTTTCTGGGCAAGGCGCACCTGTTTCCGTGGATCGGCCACGACTTGCACGGCAAGGAGAGTTGGCTCAACCTGCCATTCCTGTTTGCGCGCGACATGGCCGGGTTGCTGATTCTCTACGGCCTGGGGCTGGCCTATCTCTATCACGCCCTGTGGTTCAAACTCAGCGCGCGCAGCGCGGGTGGGCCTTTGGGACGATGGCTCTGGCAGCGCTGGCAGCGCCGGCCTCCCGACGGCGAGCGCTACCGCCGCCGCATGACCGTCTTCAGTTTTTTATACATGCTGGCCTTTGCCCTGGTGCTGTCGCTGCTGGGGTACGATCTGGTGATGAGCATGGACCCCCACTGGTATTCGACCCTTTTCGGGGCCTACTCGTTCGTCAAGGCCATCTATGTGGGCTTCGGCGCCCTGATCATCCTGGCGGCGCTGCTGCATCTGAACCGCTCCAACGGGTTCACCCTGGCCTCATCCCAGTTCCATGACATCGGCAAGTTGTTTTTCGCCTTCGGTCTGGTGTGGGCCGACTTTTTCTACGCCCAGTTCGTGGTGATCTGGTACGGCAACATTCCCGAGGAGACCGCCTACATCATTACGCGCACCATGACCGCGCCATGGAAGTATTTGGCCTGGACGGTATTCACGGTCTGCTTTGTCGCGCCTTTCCTGATTCTGCTGAACAAGAAGATCAAAACCGTTCCGGCCGCCATGGTGGCGATCTGCGGCGCGGTGATCGTGGGCATGTGGCTGGAGCACTTCCTGCTGCTCGGACCGGCCTTCCATCACGATGCCGCGGTGCTGCCCTTGCGCTGGATCGACGGCCTGATCGGCTTGGGCTTTTTGGGGTTGTTGATGGCCGCCATATCGGTTTACCTGAAACAGTTTCCCGAGGTGCTGCGCACCCGTTTGGAGGAGCGCCGCTGATGGAGATCTTGATCGCCGCCTTATCCGTGCTCGCCCTGTTCGTGACCGCGGTTTTGATCGGTACCGGAGGGCATCCCAAACGGTTCTTGACGCAGTTCGGCGAAAGCCTGCGCCGGATATGGACCAACCGCGGCCCGCTCTTCTGGGTGGCTGCCTGCATGCTGCTCGTGCTCGGTTTTCTCTTTTTCTTCTACGCCCCGCCGGCCACGCGGGTGGGGGCGGCCCAGCCGATTGCCTTCAGCCACCAGTTGCATGCCGGCGTGAAAGCCATCGACTGCCGCTTCTGCCACTCCTATGTGGCGCGCTCGATCCATCCGGGATTGCCGCCGGTGGAGAAATGTCTCTTTTGCCACAACCACATCATCGCCAATCATCCGGAGATCAAAAAAGAGCATAACTACTTCAATAGCGACACGCCCACGCCGTGGGTCAAAGTCTTCTACGTGCCTGAACATGTGATGTTCAACCACCAGCGCCACATCCGCAAGGAGATCGCCTGCGAGGCGTGCCACGGAGATGTCAAACAGATGGACCGGCTCAAGGGCCAGCGGTTCAAGATGGGATTTTGCATCGAGTGCCATCGCCAGAAACAGGTGAATCTGGATTGCTGGCTGGCATGCCACAATTAAGGCTGGTTTTACGTTTGAGGGATTTAGGAGAACAACTGCTTGAATGCCGAGATGAAAGAGATACCGTCCAGCTACGCCACGGCCAAGGCCTTCTGCCTGACGTCCGCCTTTTGGATGATGGTGGCGACCTTCTACGGGCTGCTGGGGGCCACCGAGCTGATTGCGCCGGATCTGACCGCGAATATGGGCGGGATCGTGTTCGGCCGGGTGCGGCCCACCCACATCAACCTGGTGCTCTTCGGGTTTGTGACCCCCGGTTTGCTGGGGACGGCCTTTTACTTCATTCCGCGCCTGCTGGGCACCCGCTTGTTCAGCGAGCGGCTGGGGGTGTTCACGGTTGTGGCCTGGAACGCGGCCCTGGTGGCCCTGGTGGTGACTCTGGCCATGGGCATGACCCAGGGCCGGGAGTACGCCGAGTTGATCTGGCCTATCGATGTGACCGTGGTGGCGGCGTTTGCTCTGGTCTTTTTCAACTTCATCATGACCGTCCACCGTCGCCAGGAGCCGATTCTGTACGTATCGGTCTGGTATATGCTCGCCGGCAGTATCTTAACGGCCTGCACCTATGCCCTGGGCAATGTGATCTGGCGTCCCGACAGCGGTGCCCTGGTGGGCATCCCCGATGCCATCCTGCTCTGGTTTTACGGGCATAATGTCTTCGGTCTGCTGCTGACGCCGTTTTCGGCCGCCGTGACTTACTACGTGATTCCCCGGGCCACACGCAGCCCGCTCTACAGCCATACCTTATCTTTGCTGGGGTTCTGGTCCCTGATCGTGGTCTACACCCACATCGGCACCCACCACCTGCTGCAAGTGCCGGTGCCTACCTGGCTCAAGGTGGTGGCCATCGTGGACAGCATCGCCATGGTGATTCCGGTCATGGCCTTTCTGATCAACATCTGGTACACGGCCAAGGGCAAGCTGGGCGAGATTCACGCCGACATCGGCGCCAAGTTTGTCTTCACCGGCACCATCATGTACTTCTTTGTCAGCATTCAGGGGTCGTTCATGGCCCTGCCCGATGTGCAGCGCGTCACCCACTTCAATAACTGGGTGGTGGCCCATGCCCACATCGGCGTGCTGGGCTTTGCCGGCATGATCGCTTTGGGCGGGATGTACTACACCATCCCCAAGCTGACCGGCCGGCCCCTGTTCAGCCGGTTCCTGGCCGATTTTCAATATTGGATGGTCCTCATCGGCATGGTGGGCTTCACCATCGTGCTGACCATCGCCGGACTGATCCAGGGCAATGCCTGGCTCAACGGCGAGACTGTCTACCGGGTGCTGCCGGAAATCCATGTGTACTACGTGACCCGGGCCGGGTTGGGTCTGCTGATCTTCACCTCGGCCCTGCTCGGCTTCTACAATATCGTGCGGTCCTTGCTGGCCAAGAGCGGAGCGATGTCATGAAGATGACCCCCCTTGCCATTGTCGTCGGCAGTGTGCTGATATTGGCGACCATCGTGTTCGTCGTGGTGATTCTGCCTTACGCCCACACCAACAAAACCGTGCCGTCGGAAATTTTCCGCGCGCGCACCGCGGTGGAAACCGCCGGCCGCGCAACCTACATCGCCAATGGGTGCGTCTATTGCCACAGCCAATCGATCCGCACCATCGACTGGGATCTGGGCGCCGAGCGTATCGCCCAGGCCGGCGACTATGTGGCCGACTATCCCATTTTGCTCGGCTCCCAGCGCACCGGCCCCGATCTTTCCCAGGACGGCGGCGAGCACCCGGACGACTGGCACATGGCCCACTTCGTCAATCCCCGCTATACCCGGCCGTTGTCGCTCATGCCGCCGTTCGA
>JBAQGR010000634.1:0-2280 GCA_049287895.1 Desulfatitalea sp. | reverse complement strand
CGGAAAAACTCATAGTTGCGGGCCACAAACATGGCCCACAGTCGTTTAAAGTGCATCGTCAATCCCTCAACTGCCGTCCAGTGATATTCAAGAATACGGTCTCCAGAGTAGGCGTTTCCACAACCATATGGGTCAAATCCACCCCGGCCTCGATCAGCCGTTGGACAGCCAGGTTCATATCTTTCACCTGGATGACACCCCGATTATCCACGGCCTTTGCCGCCAAAGGTCCATGGGACGGAAGGTGCTTAACACTGTCAGCAGGCAGAAGGATATGAATGCCTTGGGTGTGCTGGGCGATCAGCTGTTCCGGAGATCCGAGGGCGATGATGCGCCCTTGGTCCATGATCGCCACGATATCGCAAAGCTGCTGAGCCTCTTCCATGTAGTGGGTCGTCAAAATGATGGTCTTGCCCTCCCGCTTGACGTTCTGGACAATATCCCATAAGTTGCGACGCGCCTGCGGATCCAGGCCGGTGCTCGGCTCATCCAAAAACAACAATTCGGGTCGATTGATGAGCGCCAGGGCCAACAACAACCGTTGACGTTGGCCGCCGGAGATTTTATCGTTCATCTGCTTGCGGATATCCTCCAGGAAGCACAAACGGATCAACGTTTCGATCTCCATGGTGCGAGGATACAGAGATTGAAATGTATGCAGGGTTTCCTCGACGCTCATGAACCCGAGCAATGCGGTCTGCTGAAACATGATGCCGATCTTCTCGCGAAAAGATGCATTCCGCGGTTGACCCCGGTAAAGTACTTGACCGGCGCTGGGCGCGATGATGCCTTCGATGATCTCGACAAGAGTGGTCTTGCCCGCGCCATTGGGCCCCAACAAGCCCAAGCAGACCCCCGGCTGAACCGATAGCGTCAGGTCGTCCACCGCCGTCAAGGGACCATAGCGTTTGGTCACGCCGACCGCTTCAAGGATTGCAAGTTCGCCCATAACCCATCACACCGCCTGGAAATTTAATTGAGAACCAACGGATTCCACGCACAAGGGAGGTACCGACCATGACCCCATCGTCATTTCGCGCCATGGTAGTAGAAGAGACCGAGGATCACCGTTTTGTTCGCCGCATCACCCAAAGAGCGGTATCTGACTTACCCAAAGGCGATGTTTTAATCAAGGTGCATTATTCATCCCTGAACTACAAGGACGCCCTTTCGGCCAGTGGCAATAAAGGCGTTACCCGCCGATATCTCCACACGCCGGGAGTGGACGCGGCCGGCGAGGTGGCCGAGAGCACCGACAGTGCATTCAAGGTCGGCGCCCCTGTATTAGTCACCGGCCACGACATGGGCATGAACACCTCCGGCGGTTTCGGTCAATTTATCCGCGTGCCGGCCCAATGGGTAGTGCCGCTGCCGGATGGTCTGACGCTCAGGGAAAGCATGATGCTCGGCACCGCCGGTTTTACGGCGGCCCTGAGTTTACTGCGGCTCGAAGAGGCCGGCGTGACACCCCAGGGAGGCGATATACTGGTCACTGGCGCCAGCGGCGGAGTGGGCAGCCTGGCGGTGGCCATCTTGGCCGGTCGTGGTTATTCGGTGGTGGCGGCCTCGGGCAAACCCGAGGCCAAAAAGTTGCTGACCGATTTGGGTGCCAAGGAGATCCTGGACCGCCAGGCGGTTCAGGAATCATCGGGCAGAGCCCTATTGCCCGGCCTCTTTGCCGGGGCCATCGATACGGTGGGTGGCGAAATTTTGTCGTTTGCCGTTCGCTCGGCCAAATACGGGGGTGTCGTTACTTGTTGCGGCAATGCCGCTTCACCCGATTTGCGCCTGACCGTCTATCCTTTCATCCTGAGAGGGGTACGACTGATCGGCATCGACTCTGCCGAATGCGCCATGCAGTTGCATCATGCGGTTTGGAGCCGCTTGGCCGGGCCGTGGAAAGTGACCCATTTGGAACGTTTGACTACGGAGATCCAACTGGAAAATCTGGATATGCACATCAGCGCCATGCTGGCCGGCGGGGTTACCGGTAGATTTCTCGTAAATATGAAAGACGTGTAATTCATATTCATTATGCATTCTATCCTAAAGTTTTAAATGATATGAGGCACCCTTTTGGACCCGATGTTTGACTTCGATTCCTGCATCGACCGCAAAGGATCGGACAGCCATAAATGGCAAAAGTACCGTGGCAAAGAGATCATTCCCATGTGGGTGGCGGACATGGATTTTGCTTCTCCACCCGCCGTGATCCAGGCCCTTCACCAGCGCGTGGATCATAAAATCTTCGGCTATGGTGAACCCGATCCGCGGCTGAAG
>JBAQGR010000633.1:0-3345 GCA_049287895.1 Desulfatitalea sp. | reverse complement strand
CCGGGGCCACGATGCCGGTCAATTGGCCCAGGGCGTCGCGCCGGTAGGTGACGGTTTGCTGGTTGAAGCTTTCCGAGACGAGCGTGCCGTCGGGGGCATAGGTCAGCACCAGGGTGCCGGCCTGGTTCTCGGCGCGTATGACTTTGCCGTCTTCCACCGTGAAGTCGGCCCAGGTGCCGTCGGCGTACTCTGCCCGCCAACTGCCGGTTTCAGCGTCCACGCTGTAGTCGGCCACGCGCCGGTCGTTGGCCAGGAAGGTTTGCAGGTGGCCGGCATCGGTGTAGCCAAAGTCAAAGGCGGTGCCGTCGGCGAAGGCGATGCGCGCTGGGGCCAGGCGATCTTCATAGTCGAACCGTGTGGTTTGACCGTTGGCATCGACATGGCGGGTGAGCCGCTCCTGGTGGTCGCGTTCAAAATGCGAGCTGTGGCCGTTGCGGTCGGTGTGGCGTTGAAGATGGCCGTAAGGGTCGTGCTCGAAAAGGGCCTGGGTGCCGTCCGGGTAGTCGATACTCTGCAGGTGGTTGCGCCGGTCGTAGTCCAGCACCCAGCACTTGCGGTTTTGCGCCATGCGGATGCCGTAGAGCAGGGGCTGCTTGTGACGGGTGACGATGTTCTCCCGCTCCTGGATGTCGAACTCCACGCGGTTGCCGGCCGGATCGACGATCCAGGCCGGGTTCTTGCAGGCAGTAAGGCCGTATTGGAAGGTGCGGCCCAGGCCGGTGGTGGTAGTGACGCCCTCGGCGGTCTTTTGCAGGACGGCTTTGGCGCCGGCCTTGTCTTCCAAAAAGAGGCGGTTGCTTTCGGGGTCGGTGCGGACCGCAAAGCCCAATGCCTGGTACTTGGCCACGTGCTGGTGCAGCAAGCGGCGGTTCCAGGCCTCGGAGAAAAGATGCCGCCGGGCCAGAACGACCCGGCCCAGCGCTTTGTCCGGCGCGGGAGGCACCGGGGGCTTGTGGAAAAGCTTCGGCCGGCCCTGGCCGTCTTCGAGCACGAAGCGCAGGATCGGCCCGCAGAACAGGGCCAACTCCGCGGGGGCCAGGTCCGCGAGCAGCTCTGCCAGGACCAGGGGGTCGAAGAAGCGGAAGGAGACGTCGCGGCCGTTTTCGGCCCGGATTTCCATGCAGGCGCGCAAATGGCCCAGCAGGGTGGAAATATCGGCCTCGGCGGAGAAGAAAATCGCCTGACCGCGGCCCCAGACGTGATCCAACAGCCACTGTTCCAGTTCGCCCTGGGCGTCCAGCGGCACCAGGTAGGGCGCCGAGCGCGCCATGGTCCAGGCGGCCTCGCCGGTGAGCAGCGAATGCTTTTCGACCCCCGGCGCGTCGAGCCTTAGGTAGAGCGTATCGTCGTCGGTGACCTTGGCCGTCGCCGCGCAGTCGATCACGGCAAAGCGCGCCGTTCCGGCGGGCAGGTCCGTGGAAAGCGTTTTTTTAAAAAGCGTGATGTTCATGGTCGATTCCAATCATAAAGTTGGTAACACGGCTACTTAAAACAATTGCACACGAAGGGCGCGTGGCTTTTGGCCGCCTCGATGAACGCCCTGGACTGCGAACTGCCCACGATCACGTTGCCGCTGGCCTCCACCAGTTGGCCGTCGCCGCCGCAGTGGACGGTGGCGTCGTTGAGGCGAAAGGCAGGCTTGTCGTTGATGAACACGGTGGGGCTGCTGCCTTCGGCGGTCCAGGTGTTGGACCCGCAGCAGGATGAATGCACGCCACCGTCCCCCTTGCGCACCGCGGGCTTGCCGTTGACGATAACGTCGGCCGAGCCTTGGGTGGCCGGTCCGATGACGGTATGGGGGCACGAGTTGCATCGATGTCCATCGACACCTTGGGCTTTGTCTCCGATTCGGGCTTGTCCGGGCATAAAACCTCCTGTTTTATTGGCACCCACCTTTGGGGCAATGCCAGTTAATTCCTTTCACCTTGCCGGATGTCGATGCGGACGCCATCGATTTCGACGGCGGCAGCATCGCTCAATGGAACCGCCGCGCGCCATACTACACAGTAGCGCTTCTCGTCCGGCTCCATGAAGAGCGTATCCAGATGCATAGCCACCGTTTCGGTTTTGGACCGGCCGCCATTGGCCCTGCGTGTAATGGCGCAGGATGGGGTGACATCGGCAAGCTTGAAACCAATTTCTCCTTCGGGCGTCAAGTTGAGCAATGTGACCGGTTCGCCGGCCTTCAGGTACCCATCGACCTGCAAATCGGGATGAGCGCCGTTGTAGAAGCGGGCGTCGAAGTCTTCGGGCGGCAGCGGGCTGCGCCGCTTGCGCCAGGCAGCGTCGTAGGTGCCGGCATAGCCGGCGCGCGGCCGCCAGGCCCGGTGATAAAAGCCGAAACCCACCGGCCGGGGGCGATCTTCCAGATTGCGGATCAGGCAGCGGGGGTCCTCGATGCAGGGCAGGGGCTTGCCGGCCAGGTTCTGTTTCGCGTGCGGGAAGTAAAGCCCGGTCCCCACGAGATTTTCCGCGCAGTATTCTCCGGTGATTGTATTGATACCGCCGAAAGCGTCACGGTAGACAATCGGTCGGCGAACGAACGGTTTGGCCTCGGTCATCGTATAGCGGCGGCTCAATACGCCGGAATGGTTCCAGTAGCGCTCGCCGAAGACGAGGAGGCGCTTTTCCACCGATCCTACCTTGACGGTCACCGGCACGGAGGTCGCCGGTTTGTCGTCCGGCGCGTAAGCCGTGGCGCGCAGCACAATATCGGCCCGAGGTTTGAAGGGCACGATGTCCGATTCGTAGCGCACCCCGCCGCCCAGTACTTCGTCTTCGTAAACATCGCCATAGGCGATGGGCGCCTGATCTTCGGCCGGTTCGGTATGGCCGGAAGTGAAGCGAAAAGTGCCTTTGACCATGACCGTGAGCAGGTTTTCGCCTTTGGGACCGATCAGCGGCAGGGCCGCGGCATCGAAAATAGTGGTGTTTTCAACTCTCATCTATACGAAGTTTCCTGGCGTGGGGATGACGGTGACCCCGGTGGCCATGACATTGCTCACAACGGTACTGGTTTTGAAGGTTTGAAAATGGCTGTAAAAAGATTGGGCCACCGCCTCGAAGAGCGCGCCGGCGTGCTGCCCGTCTTTTTGCATGGCCGCTGTCATGGCGTTTTTAAGCGGCGTCGGCGTCAGGTCGCCTTCTCCCGACGATCCGAAGGTCACCAGCGACGCAGGGGCGTTGGGCGTGGGCGCGGCGCCAGGCGCAGGATAATTGAGCACGCCGCTCAAGCCCTGCTGCCAACGGAGCCAACCGTTGGAGACCGCCTCGGCGATGGCGTTGGAGTACTCTCTTTCAAGGTCGGTGCGGTATGGCGCTTTGGCCAGAATATACGGTTTGAGC
>JBAQGR010000632.1:0-1530 GCA_049287895.1 Desulfatitalea sp. | reverse complement strand
TGAGCGGCGTCCATGCGGGGAAAAAGTTCGGCTTTGAGGAGACGACCACCGATTCCAGCTCGATCATCGCATCGCCCGAAATCAACACCGTGGTCATCACGACCCGCCACGATTCTCACGCCCGTTTCGTCTGCGAGGCTTTAAAGGCCGGAAAGCACGTTTTCGCGGAAAAGCCTCTTTGCTTGACGCGGGCCGAACTGGCCGAGATTGAGTCCGCATACGCCGCACTCGTCACGCCTCACGCTTCACCACCGTTGCTCATGGTCGGCTTCAACCGCCGCTTTGCGCCGCACGTGGTGAAGATGAAAGAACTTCTGGTGGGGATTCAGGAGCCGAAATCCTTTGTCATGACCGTCAATGCCGGCGCGATTCCGCCGGATCACTGGACCCAGGACCGTAGCGTGGGCGGCGGCCGCATTATCGGTGAAGGGTGCCATTTCATCGATCTGCTGCGGTTTTTGGCCGGTGCGTCAATTGCCGGTGTGCAGGCGCATCTGCTGGGAGCCGCGCCCGGACTTGCTATCCGCGATGACAAGGTCACCCTTACCCTCTGCTTTGCCGACGGCTCCTTCGGCACGGTGCATTACCTGGCCAACGGTCACAAGTCCTTCCCCAAGGAACGCCTGGAGGTTTTCTGCGCGGGTCGGATTCTGCAGCTCGACAACTTCAGAAAACTGACCGGATTTGGCTGGAAGGGGTTCAAGAAAATGAAGCTGTGGCGGCAGGACAAAGGTCAACGCGCCTGCGCGGCCGCTTTTGTGGAGGCCATTGCAACCGGAGCCCCCTCGCCGATCCCCTTTGAAGAAGTAATCGAGGTCACCCGGACCTGCTTTGATATTGTGGATATCCTGGATCACTGATCCCTGGCCCTAAATTTTGTTTCAAGTCGAACCTGGCAAGCCAGGGCGGACAGGCAAAAAAACGGCCGGTCATCTTCGGATGGCCGGCCGTTTTGTTTTTTAAAGTCGGTCGAGCAGATCACACAGCAGGCGCACGCCAAAGCCCGTGCCTCCTGGAGCACAATAATCCGAGCCTTTTTTGGCGTGGGCCGGGCCGGCGATATCGATGTGCGCCCAGCGGGTGCCGCTGGTGAATTCGGAGAGAAACAGGGCGGCGGTGATGGCGCCGCCGTATCGCGAGCTGGACATGTTGTTGATGTCGGCCAGGTCGCTCTTGAGCAACTCTTTGTAATCTTCGGGCATGGGCAGGCGCCAGCAGCGCTCGAAGGCGGCCTCGCCGGCGGCCACGATGGCCGCGGCCAGGGCGTCGTCGGGGGAGAAGACGCCGGCCATCTTCTCGCCCAGGGCCACGACGCAGGCCCCGGTCAAGGTGGCCAGGTCGATGAGCACATCGGGTTTGTGCTTCTGGATGGCATAGGCCATGGCATCGATGAGAATCAGGCGGCCTTCGGCATCGGTGTTGCCGATCTCCACCGTCTTGCCGGCATAGCTGGTGACAATGTCGCCCGGACGGGTGGCGGTGCCCGAAGGCATGTTCTCCACGATGGGGGTGATGCCCACGATGCGTTGT
>JBAQGR010000631.1:0-1960 GCA_049287895.1 Desulfatitalea sp. | reverse complement strand
GTTTGATCAACACGACACGGATGTCGTCGGCCATGGCCAGCAGCATCTTGCGGATGCTTTCGGCTTCGCGCGCCTCGGCACTGGAAAAGGGCAAGGTGCTCAACTTGGTGACGCCCGAGACGATGTGACGCACCTCCGGACCGAACATGGCGTCGATCTCTTCGGCCGTGGCGTGGGTGTCTTCGATTACATCGTGCAGCAAGCCGGCGGCCACGCTGACCACGTCCAGTTTCATATCGGCGAGGATGCCGGCCACCTCCAGGGGGTGGGACAAATAGGGTTCACCGGAGAGGCGCACCTGGCCGTCGTGGACCTTGGCCGAAAAGATGTAGGCCCGGTCGATCAGGTCCAAATCGGATTCCGGATTGTAGTCGGTAACTTTATCGAGAATGTCGCTGATTCGAATCATAGGTTCGTTGTTTCGTCCAATGGTTGCATCGTAAATTCGTCGAATAGACGAATCAATGCCTCAACCCAATCCCCACCCCTAGTAAGCTTTGGCGAACACCACCCGTTGCCGGCTCGGCTGGCCGCAACCAATGCAGCGGCCCGCCTCTTGCGGCGCATCGAACGGGATGCAGCGGATGGTCACCGTCAGATCCTCTTTGATCTTGGCTTCGCAGGCACCGGCGCCGCACCAGTGGGACATGGCGAACCCGCCGTGGATCTCGGGCTTCTCGGCATTCTTGGGCGTAAAATAGTCGTAGAACGTGTTGCGGTCGTCGATGGGCCGTGTGTTTTCATCCCTAAAGGCCCGGGCGCGCCCCAATAAGTTGGCCTGGATCTCTTCCAGTAGCGTAGCCACCTGGGCGATGAATTGCGCGCGGCCCATGGCGCTCTTCTCCTTGTGGGGTTTGTCGCGCCGGCCCACGAAGACGGCGTCGGCGGCGATGTCGCGCGGTCCGATCTCCAGGCGCAGGGGCACCCCTTTCTTGATCCACTCCCATCCCCGGGCGCCGCCGATGTCCCGGCGGTCCACCTCCACCCGCAGGGGCCGTCCGCCATACAGGGTGTTGCCCAACTCAGCCGCCAGGCCATCGGTATACTCCATGACCTTGGACCGCTCCTCCTCCTTGTGGACGATGGGCAGCAGTACTACCTGGGCCGGGGCCACCCGGGGCGGCAGCACCAGACCGTCGTCGTCGCCGTGGGTCATGATCACCCCGCCGATGAGGCGCGTGGAGGCGCCCCAGGAGGTGGTCCAGGCAAACTCTTCCTTCTCTTCGGCGCTCTGGAAACGGATATTGGAGGCTTTGGCGAAATTCTGCCCCAGGAAATGGGAAGTGCCGGCCTGCAACGCCTTGCGGTCCTGCATCAGGGCCTCGATACACTGGGTATCCACGGCGCCGGGGAAGCGCTCGGCCGCCGATTTACTTCCCTTGAGCACCGGCATGGCCAGAAACGCTTCGGCCATGCGCGCGTAAACCGTCAGCATCATGGCCGTACGCTCCTGGGCCTCCTGGGCCGTGGCGTGGGCGGTATGACCCTCCTGCCAGAGAAACTCGCTGGTGCGCAGGAAAATGCGCGTGCGCATCTCCCAACGCACCACGTTGGCCCATTGATTGATGAGCAGCGGCAGGTCGCGGTAGCTGCTGACCCATTTAGAGAACGAGTCGCCGATGATGGTCTCCGAGGTGGGCCGCACCACCAGCGGTTCGGCGAGCAGACCGCCGGGCACCAGACCGCCGTTGGGGCCTTTTTCCAAGCGGTGATGGGTCACCACGGCGCACTCCTTGGCGAACCCCTCCACGTGCTCGGCCTCCTTCTCCAGAAATCTCAGGGGAATGAACAGGGGGAAGTAGGCATTCTTCACTCCCGAGGCCTTGAACATATTGTCCAGCTCGTGCTGGATGTTCTCCCACAACGCATAGCCCCAGGGCTTGATCACCATGCAGCCGCGCACCGGCGAGTTTTCGGCCATGTCCGAAGCCTTGACCACCTGTTGATACCATTCGGGATA
>JBAQGR010000630.1:0-1705 GCA_049287895.1 Desulfatitalea sp. | reverse complement strand
GCCAAAACCGTAAACGGAAGTGGTCTCGTAGTTCGCCGCCTTGATTTGCTCGTCGTAGTCGCACGGCTCGTCGAACTGCCAAAGCTGGATGTCATTGACAGCCACTCCGCCGACACGCACGGTGCCTCTTTCGCCAAGGATTGTGATGGAACCTTCGAGGTTCTTCGGATAGGTGAGCATGGTAACGCTCATCGAGCCCAGGGCCCCGTTGCGCCAGCGGACGTTGAGTACGCCGGTGTCCTCGACCTCAATGTCGCGCGTGGTGCTCATCATGGCCTGGACTTTTTCCACCGGGCCGATCAGCCAGTCGAACAAATCAACATAGTGGCTGGCCTGATTCATGAAAGCGCCACCGTCGAACTCCCAAGTGCCCCGCCACTTTGCCTGGTCGTAATAGGACTGTGGCCTGGTCCAAAATACATTGAGGTGCACCAGGTGGATCTTGCCAAAGCGCTTATCTTCGACGGCACGTTTCAGCAATTGCAGTGTTGTGTTGCGGCGATTCTGCTTGACGACAAACAAACGTACGCCGGCTTCGTCGCAAGCCCTGACCATGCGCACGCCGTCGCTCCAACGGGTAGCCATCGGCTTTTCCGTCACTACATTGACGCCGTAACGAGCCGCCATGGCCGCTTGATCGGGATGCAAGCCACTGGGGGTGCAGAGGGCAACAATATCCAGGCGTTCGCTCTTCAGCATGTCTTCCATATGCAGATAAGCCGGTACCCGATACTTGTCCGCATGGGATTTCAAAACAACAGGATCGATATCGCAGATGGCTGCCAATTCGATATTCTCGGCGTGCTTTTCGAGCGAGCCAAAATGGTTCTTGGAAATACGTCCGCAGCCAACGATGGCGATGCGTATCTTGCGATCAGTAACAATGGGGAAATTGGCCATTTTATGACTTGATGTGATCAAAGACGGAACACGGTAAAAGCAGCCGCGGCGGTGTGCCGATCATACAAACTTTTTAGATCGGCGAGAACAGGCTTGTCCCCACGACACAGCACACGCAAGCCATCAGGGGTCAGGCGACGGTATTGGTCATGCCCCACCGCGACGACCAGTGAGTCTACTGGATGTTGTGCATCAATTACCCCGAGCTTGATGCCATATTCATGGGCAACTTCGTTCGCGTCGGCCCATGGGTCGCTAACCATGACTCTAATACCCCAGGTTTCCAATTCGCGCACCAGATCAGCCACCTTGCTGTTGCGGATATCCGGACAGTTTTCCTTGAAGGTAATGCCGAGCACGCCAACCGTGCTGCGTGCAACGTCGATGCCATTGCGTAGCATCAGCTTGATCACGTTGCGGGCGGCATAACGCGCCATGTTGTCGTTGATCCGCCGCCCGGCCAGAATAACTTGCGGGTGATACCCGACCTCTTCCGCCTTGTGGGTCAGATAGTAAGGGTCAACACCGATGCAGTGCCCGCCGACCATGCCCGGGCGGAAGGGTAGAAAGTTCCACTTGCTGCCGGCCGCCTCAAGGACTTCAATCGTATCGATCCCTAGCCGGTCGAAAATTACCGAAAGTTCGTTGACCAGAGCAATGTTCAAGTCGCGTTGAGTGTTTTCTATAACTTTTGCAGCTTCGGCCACCTTCAGGCTGGTGGCAGGAAAAGTGCCGGCGGTGATGATGCTGCCATATAGTGCGTCAACCGCTTTCGCCACCTCTGGCGTCGAACCACTGGTGATCT
>JBAQGR010000629.1:0-3536 GCA_049287895.1 Desulfatitalea sp. | reverse complement strand
ACATACTATGCTCAAATCGACAATATTATTGCCGCGTGATTTATGCAAGCGAGAAAGAGAGGTGCGCGTCAGCGCACCACCAGCAGGTTGGTGCAGCGCTCCTGGCAGGCCACGTGGATCTGGAAGGGCCGGTGGCCGGCGCCCAGGACTTTTTCCACGGCGCGCAGGGCCTTCTGGGGGGTGTTGTTGGTTTCGCTCAGGTGGGCCAGGATCACATGGCACAGGCCATCGTGGCGGATTTCGGCCAGCAGATCGCCCGACTCTTCGTTGGAGAGATGTCCGTTGCGGCTTTTGATGCGCTGCTTGAGGGGCCAGGGATAGGGGCCTTCCATGAGCATGGTGGGGTCGTGGTTGGCTTCGAGCACCAGCAGGCTGCATGTTCTCAAATGCTCCTTGACCATGCCGGTGGCGATGCCCAGGTCGGTGGCGATTCCGATTTTGTGGCCGTTGCAGCCGATGGTGAATCCGGCTGGATCTGCGGCATCGTGGCTGGTGGCAAAGGGGTGAATGGCCAGGGCGTCGATGGCAAAGGCGCGGCCGATGTCGAAAGGGCGGATCTCGTGAACTTTGCCCAACAGGCCGCCGGCCGCCCTTTGCGTGCCGGCCGAAAGATAGACCGGCAGCCTATAGCGCCGGGAGAGGATGCCCACCCCCCGGATGTGGTCGCTGTGTTCGTGGGAGACCACGATGGCCTTCACGCCGCCCATGTCCAGGCCTGCCGCGGCCATGCGACGCTCGATCTCGACCCCCGACAAACCGGCATCCACCAGGATGGCGGTGCGGCCGTCGTTCACATAGATGGCGTTGCCCTTGCTGCCGCTGGCCAACACGCAAACCGAAAGCGAGCCATCATTTTCCGGTGCTTCCAAACCCGCCTCCGTTGCGTAGGGTTTCATCCAATACTTCCACAACTTCGATGCGGGCCTGGCACACCTGCTGGACGATCATCTGGGCGATGCGCTCGCCCCGCTGGATCGTATAGGGTTCGAGGCCCAAATTGATCAATCCCACCTTCACCTCGCCGCGGTAATCGCTATCGATGGTGCCCGGCGCATTGACCACGGTGACGCCGTAACGCACGGCCAGTCCGCTGCGCGGCCGGATCTGAGCCTCATAGCCGGCGGGCAGGGCCATGGCGAACCCCGTGGGCACCAGGGCGATGCGGCCGGGCGGCAGCGTCAGCGGTTCGTCGACCGCCGCGCAGATGTCCATGCCGGCGGCCTGGAGCGTCATGTAGCGGGGAAGCGGAATATCTTCATCGCGCTCGCGGCGCAGGCGCTTGATGGCGACATTGGGGGGAACGATCATGAATTCAAGCTTCCAGTAGCGATTCTGAGCCGGTTCTTCTGCCACCACGACCAAACGATTTATATCATGCTGCTATCCCAATCACGCCATGAGGTCAACAACGGGTTTGATCCATGAATAATTCCCGGCCAGAATTATGCGGACATCCGCATAACACCGATAATTACCGGAAAACCCGGACCAGAGATTGGGGCAGAATTTAATACAGGTCGGATGCGGCAGCGCTCGAAGAGGAAGCAACGCCCTGGAAATGAGTTTGATTTACATACGAATTTGTGCTGTAAGGACAGAATCGAACATGCCGAATGCATCGCCTATTAACAAAACGAATCGCCCATTGTCCCGATCTATTTCGATGGCGAGGCGGATTCGACCATATTCATTGGGATTTCGGCGTCTTGATTCGTCTTGCGCGCCGAATCTCCATTACAAACACTGCGAACGCATCCGCCAAAAGCGGACGTCCGCATAATATTAATGTAAGCCTGACGGCAGGAAAAGGGTTGCGATACCTGAGTGTAGTAATCTCATGGTTGAAGGAGAAGATTGATCATCAGCAGTATATAAGAGATAGGCGAAGTACTTCGCCGCTCAACGCACCAAGGATATATTTTGGCATCACCAGTGCCCGAACGAGCATGTACCGAGAGCTCAGACGGACGCTGCGAACTTGAAGTGGCAGATATCTTCCGACGTTACGGCGCGCAATATCGATCCGAGCACAAACTGACGCCCAAGCAACAAGCAGCCATGTTTGACATCGAACACTGCCGAACCAGCTATTTTGGTTACCATGTAGACGCATGCGATGCGTGCGGCTGGGCGGACCATTCCCACAATTCGTGCCGCAATCGCAATTGCCCAAAATGCCAGGGCATCGCGCGGAGAAAATGGGTGGCCGCGCGCCTGGCCGATCTTTTGCCGGTTCCCTACCACCATGTTGTCTTCACCTTGCCGCATGTGATCAATCCGCTGGTGCCGTTCAACAAGGATCTGCTTTACGAGATGATCTTCGATTGCGCATCGGAAACGATGCTGCAATTCGGCCGCGATCCCCGGTGGCTTGGAGCGACCATCGGCTTTTTCGGCATCCTGCACAGTTGGGGCGGAAAACTCTGGAGCCACCTGCACACCCATTTCATCGTTCCCGCCGGCGGCGTCGATGATAACGGCCAATGGGTCGAACCCAAGTACAAAGGCCGATTTCTTTTTCCTGTCCGGGCCGTATCCCAAGTCTACCGGGGCAAGTTCATCGAACGGCTTAAGAGCGCCTATTACCAGGGCCGCCTGGTGCTGCCCGACGGCTATGGGCACCTTGCCGACCCCAAGCGCTTCGAGCGCTTCGTCGACGCCCTGGTCGGCCGCGACTGGAACGTGTACATCAAGCGGCCGTTTTCCACACCGGAACGAGTGGTGCGCTACATCGGCCGATACACGCACAAAATCGCCATCAGCAATGATCGACTCATCAAAATCGAGGATGACCGGGTCCATTTCACTTTCAAGAACTACCGCAACAGAGGCCGCTGGGAACAAACCGCGCTGACCGCCCAGGAGTTCATCGCCCGGTTCCTGACCCATGTGCTGCCCGAAGGCTTTCACAAGATCCCCCACTATGGATTTCTGGCCAACGGGCGCTGCAAAACCATGGTTGAAAAAATCAGAGCCCAGCTCGATCAAACGCCATGCGATCCGCCGGCCAATCCACAATCACCGGGCCATAAGTGCCCCCGGTGCGAAGCGGGCACGATGCAGCCCTTGATCATCTTTACCCGCCTGTTTACGATCATCAAGCCCGACTATCGCCTGGTCAAAAGAAAGGTGCTGCATGACACTTCGTAACAGGCAACTTACAATCGAGCCTGACATTATCGCGGATAAATCCGGCGGTTGCGCACCCTTGCGCGAAAAGCACGAAAAACTGTGCGATGACCCTCCTAAAAGAATCGAATCGAAAAACCGAAAACAGAAAAATGAGAGTTGCTTCGCCGCTTATCTTGTGGGAAAAAGTTCACATCGGCCGATCAACAACGCGCTTTTCACCATAGCGGCACATTTGAGCGCAGGCTTAATCTAACATCACGTCCCAGCGGACTGGGGGGCAATACGCGGTGCGCGTTAAGTACGTGGGCCAAATTCTTCCTGAACGCCAGCCGCTAAACTCAGAGTTATGTGCCATCATGAATACACCTATGCAGAGGAGTTATGAAACACGTTTATTGCTGCAC
>JBAQGR010000628.1:0-7410 GCA_049287895.1 Desulfatitalea sp. | reverse complement strand
TCCATATTCTGCTCCACTTCCACTATGTGTTGGCTCATTTCTTCCCTTGCGCGCTCCGCGTCCCGGTTGAGGATCGCCGCGTAGATCCGCTCATGCGCTTTGATGACGGATGCCAAAAACGGCTTGTCCAGTTTAATCATCGTTTTTTTGTCGGACATCAACGATTCGACAAACTCGACTATCAATATAAGTAAGGGGTTTTTAGTGCTGTTGGCGATGACGCAATGAAAATCCAGTTCATTGCTAAAGCGTTCTTCTTCGACCTTGCCTGAGGCATACTGCCCTTTGGACAAATCGATCAGCCGCTTCAATTCTTTGATCTCTTCTTCCGACATGGAGAGGGCCGCCATCGCGGCCGCATGGGGCTCCAAAATTTTTCTGACTTCGGCCAAATTGTGAATCGAGAGATTTTTGAAGTAGAGAAAGTTTGCGAGCACATCCAAGGCGATTTGGCTGTCGATTTCACCAATGCAGGCCCCGCCCGTCACTCCCTTCTTGATTTCGACAAGACCGAGAAATTCAAGGACGCGTAGCGCCTCACGTAAAGTCTGTTTGCTCACATGAAACTGTCCCATCAGCAGGCGCTCCGCGGGCAGCCTATCGCCGGGAACCAGCTTGCCTGTAAAGATCTGCTTGCGTATCTGGGAAACGATAAGGTCCGAGGCCTTATTGTTACGTATCGAATTAAACACTTTAAATAATTCCTATATTTATTGGGCAGGCGAACTATCATAATCATTAGAATGATTCTAATAATTAGAACGGATCGCCTTGTCAAGGATAAAGTCAGGCCTTATGAAACAGAATGTATTCACTGAACGCCAGGCCTCGGCAAAAAATTTACTTTGTATTGACAAATCAGCATGTTGACATCAGGCCTGATATAATATAAAGATCGTGAGTCACAAGCTAATTTGTATAGATATCCAAACCGTCTATTAACAAGAATACCTTTTGTGAGGTGATGGTGCCGAAACTTAAATTGACAAAAAGAAAAGCGCAGGCGCAAAAAACAAAAAAGACAATTTATAAAGTTGCCATGCAACTCATGAATAAAAAGGGTTTTAACAATACTACCATCGAAGAAATCAGCAAAAAAGCCCATGTTTCCGTTGGCACTTTTTACCTTTATTACAAGTCAAAAGACGATATTTTCTTCGAGCTTTATCACAAAGCCGATGTCTATTTTAAAAATGAAGTTTCGCGCCAATTGGCGGAAAAGAACTCTTTGGATCAAATTATGGTCTTTTTTAAATGCTATGCTAAATACAATTACGAGCGGGGATTGGATGCCATCAGCCAGCTCTATAATACCAAAAACAAGCTTTTTATCGCCAAGGGCCGATATATGGGTTTGCTTTTAGAGAAGATTATCGAAACAGGGCAGGAAAAGAAAGAGCTAATATTGCATATGACGCCCCAAAGCATCGCCGACTATCTGTTCATTATGGCCAGAGGTACGGTCTACGACTGGTGCCTGCACGATGGAGATTACGACCTCGAAGAAGCGATGACCAGGCATATTGCGCGCTTGCTGCCCATATTCAGGGCGACGCTCTCCGATTAATACAACAGGCGGTCGAATACTACTGTAGGTACGGTGAGGAAAAGGGGGAGGCATCGCATTGCCGCGGTGCCCCCCCGATGCGGGTGACATTAAGTGTTACTATTGCGTTTGTCTATTTTTGCGTCTCCAGCGGCAAGGTCGTATACATCCGGTCTCCAATGTTATTTGGATCGAAGATGGCCTTGATTTTCGCCTGATATTGGAAAACCTTTGGCTGTTTCATTTTTCGCAACCCTTCGTGAATCTGTTCATCCGACCAACCCACCTGCAGATAGATATACTCCTTGCCCGGCGGATAACCTATGCCTACCGCATCTTTGACGGCATCTTCCATATGTTTGATGGCGGCGGCATTGGATCCACTGTCAGCGGGATCGTAAGAAACAAACTGTTCAAATCCCATGGCGCCTCCGCCGGACAGACCGCTGCCGCAGCCCATAAGCGCATCACCACCGCACTGTACAAGCTTACCGCCTTTGGCATCGCGTTCCAATCCGGCGATGGCGGTCGGCACATATCCCTTGATCCAGTCGGGCGTCCCCGACTGCATCCAGCTTCCGAGGTACCCTCCCGCCCATACAAAATTGATGTGCTTGTGGCCCAACCGCTGCAAGTACATATTAGTGAATGCCGCCATATCAGGCTCGCAATAGCGTTTTACTTTCCACCCACCGGTCTCTTTGAGGATTTCATCGAGAATCTTGTCCTGGAGCGCGATGTCTCTAAGGGAACGGCCGGAAAGGATGAGTTGGAATGATATGCGCATTTCTTCGGTTAACTTTTGAATCTCGGGATCCTTGAGCATCTCCTCGATATCGCTGAGCGTCTTCGTATGGTCATTGTACATGAGCCAAAATGCCGGCGCCAAATCCGCACCCGCCAGATTGAACTGCCGGTGGAAGATATACCCGATCTCGTTATCGTAGATCTTGTAATAGCTGTCGGCCCACGCATCCCAATTGGGCATGGCGATGGTATAGGCCCTGAAATTGTCTGGCACCGGGAGTCGATACGCGGGCAGCGTGCCTTCAACATTCAATTTGGCTGGCCCGTTCCAGGGCGAAAGCTTGATAGCGCACTTGGTATAAACACCGAGCCCGCCCCTCGATCCCATCACGCCTCTGTTGATTCCTCTGATGCTGGGGCCGGGGCCTTCGCTGCTAAACCATCTTCCGGCGGAATTCACCGAGCCGATACGCAGTATTTCGCCCGCGGGCGTCACCCATTCAAAACCCAAGAGGTTGTCCGAGTTGTGCCCCATGTAATAGGTGCTCGGGCCGGGGCCGAAGTACGCACAGGCGCTGGCGACGATGGACGTGGTCGAACCAGCGCCAATAATATTGAGGTTGAGCCCCACTTTCATGATTTCGGCCTGAAGCTGTGCGCACGTGACATAGGGTTCAACGATGGCAACCATGTTCTTTTCGTCGATTTCAATAATCTTATCCATTCTTCTCAGATCCAGCTGAATGGTATCCTCGTTGTCCTTGAGTGGCGCGGCCCAATGATACCAGCCGGTTGAAATGGGTTTGAGTTTGAGTTTATATTTGTTGCATACTTTCGTGATCGCCTGGATTTCTTCAGTGATCGCCGGCATGATCACGGCAGCCGGTCGTGGCATATATTTGCTGTAGTTTTCACGGACCGTCTCCGCCATCCATTGAAAAGCATAGGCGTCCATAAATGCCGGTTCGTCTGATATGTACTTAACGCCTACGATATCCTCTAATTCGCGATATGCGTCCTTGGACAGTGCCATAGTGATCCTCCCTTGTGTCTATAGAGACTGCTCGACGAGCTCCATAATATCGAAAACCTGCATCTTTCCGGTCTTGCTGCCCTCGGCGTCGATAAAGTTTTTCTCGCACCACGGGCAGGCGCTGACAATGGCATCGGCTCCCGTCGCTTGAGCCTCCGATAGGCGTTCACGGGCCGTCCATAAGGAAAATTCCGAAAAGGCTTCTTTTGCTCCGCCTCCGGCGCCACAACACCATGCAGACTCTTTGTTGCGCTCCATTTCCACAAGCTCCAAACCGGGAATGGCCTTCAAAATATTCCTGGGTGGGTCATAGACACCGTGAGCCCCGATATATCTGGGCCTGGGTGGGTCATAGACAACCGCCTGGCCGAAGATCTTCTTTTCTTTGCCATTCCATTCTACATAAGGCTCACCTTGTCTTCCAAGGTAACACGGGTCATGGTAGGTGACTTTCAGGTGGACCGGCTGGGTCAAACGCAGCTTTTTTTCTTGGATGAGGCTGTCCACAAATTCGACCATGTGAAGTACTTTGATCTTCGAGCCGCTTTTTGCATAAAGCCGTTTGAAGGTGTGATAACAATCGGCGCAAGGCGTCACCACCGTTTGAACGCCGGCCTTTTCCCAGGCGGCCCGATTGTACTCAACACCATTTTGGTAATCTTCACGATACCCCATGTGATACGCACGGCCGCCGCAACAGCCTTCATTCTGCCCCAAAATACCGAAATCCATTCCCGCCTTTTTTAGGATTTGAACGGAAATTTTCGCTATTTTTTGAAGTTCGCTGTCATAGGAGTACTGGCAGCCGGCATGGAAGAGCACCGCGGCCTTCTCCTTGGAAAGATCCTTTATCCCGAGGCCATGGGCCCACTCTCCGCGCTTTTCCTTGGCCTTCATGAGCATGTTGTTCAGCTTGCGATACCCCTTTAACACGTTTTGATGCTCGGGAAGGGTGTGTCCTTCTTCTACCAGCTTGAACCTTAATGCATGCATGGCCGCCAAGGGTTCCATATCGTAACGACATATTTTACAGGTGACATCGCAGTTTCCGCATAACTGGCATTGAAATACCGAATCTTTGACTTTTTCCGTGACCTCGATCCGGCCTTCGAGAAGCGACAGCGCCGTGACCAGCCGGCCGCCGGCTGAATAGGAGTGAAAGTGATTATAATCAATACTCGGGCATCCTTTTGCAAATCGCCAGCTTTTGATCTGATCGATGGGAATCCATTTACAGTATGAACAGCGGGTACAACGCAGCGCATCCGCCTTGAAATCTTCAAGCGACATATCCAACTCCTCCTGTTTAATTTTAATTAAAACAAAGTTTCCCAGGATTCATAATGTGATTGGGGTCGAAAATCTTTTTTATCTTCCGCAATGTGGCTGTGCTGTCTGCATCCCGCAGATAGACCATGTCCGCCCACATGCCATATGGCCGTGAATAATAGGCCTTCTGTTCCAGATGCAGCCGGCTGGCCTTCTCATAAAGTTCTTTAATTTTTGCGGTTTCCTTTTGGTCCGACGGATCATAGGGGAGATTGAATTCGCAGTGGTAGACGGCTCCCTGGTGCTGGGGCTGAATATAGATGCCGATATCCGTGGCCGGGTAATTCATGGCATCCGCTGCCGCGTACATGGTTTGGATGAATTGGGGGGTTTGGTCCAGGGTCGTAAGGAAAAAGATGTCCTGGAATCCGCCTTTATATTTCAGTTTCCAATATTTTTCGGGGGAGGGGTTGAGCAAAGCATTCAGGATCTCCCTACTGGTTGTGCCTGGAAGGCCGGTGACGATCTTCAGCCCAGAGTGTTGGGCGGCATCTTCTATATCCTTCTGCATGACCTCGACTTTTTCTTCTGGAAACAGAGCCCGGCCGGCCACGCCGATAAGCATGACCCATTGGGGAAGCTGTTTTCTGAGCGCCGCGATCCGGTCCGCATCTTGCCCCAGCATGTTGGCCAACTGAAAGTTATTGACCAGCAGCACCTCATCTCCCATTCGCTGTTTTTGAATCTTATAGGAGAAGTCCATCAGGCTTTCCAATTCATCCGCCGGGACCATGAGAAGCTTATGAATACTCGGCAGGATTTCGCATTTGATCGAGGCCCAGATCACGATTCCCATGGTTCCCTGGGATCCGGTCAAAATCTTTAAGAAATCCGTTGCATTGGGTCCTTTCGGATCCACCTGAGCCATGCCGCTCTTCCATTGCTGCTCCAGGTCCAGGGGGCCGTTGCCGGCATCGCCCGTATAGACCACATCGCCGTTTCCGAAGATGACCCCACAGGCTCTCAAGGGCTCGCTAACCGAGTACTGATACCTGGGGATAACGGTCGGCTGTCTTTCCAGCAGACTTGCAATGACGGATTTGTTTGCTTTTGGAAGCAGGGGCATGGTCACCCGTAAGCCTTCCTTCGCCAGCGCGGACTCAAGCTGGCCGTAAGTCACACTCGGCTCGACCACCACCATGCGGTTGCGTTTGTCGATCCTCAAAATTTTGTTCATCCGCCCAAGATCGACGAGAACGTAACCAGGCACGCCTGGTACGGTATCCCCGTAAAAGTGCGGGGGACCGGAGCTTACCGGGACAAGAGGTGTTTTGGTTTCATTGGCCCATCCGATCAACTCCTGGATCTGTTTGGCATCCGCCGGTTGGACCACAAACCAGGGCTTTAGCTTCATGACAAAACTCGTGTCCGCGGCAAAAGACCCAAGGGTTTTTGGATCATCCGAAACATGCTCTTTGCCAACAATTTTCATCAGTTTTTCTTTCACAAGCTCCACTCTTCAACCTCCTTTAGTAATTGTTACAGAAAGCCGAGTACCGTCATCCTCTCCTTTTTATACAAATTAATTCACTGAATGTATTCAGCGTAAAATAAAGATCCCCCTTTTGTCAATAGCATAAACAGGCTTGTGAAAACGGGCGGCGGGACCGCATCGAATCAAGAATTACCCATTTGAGAGGCGAAAACCGTTGTGGTTAGAGCGCGGAAGGACCATCGTTGATGTGGTGGAGCAGGCGCACGGCGGCCTGGCGGATGTTGGCGCACGGATCTAGAACCAGGGGCTGGACGCGGGCAGCCATGGGTTTGAGCCGCTGTTTGTCTGCTTGGGATAGCAGCAGGAGTGCCTGTTCGCGGATGCGGGGGTCGTCGTCCTCAATGCATCGTAAATAGATCGCCAAGGGCTTCTCCCCCTCGCTGACGGCGTCCAGGACGACCAGGGCATCATAGCGCAGATCGGCATCCTTGTGCCCGAGGTATTCGCCGCAGATCTCGGCGACGACCGCCTGGCGATCGGAAAAGCCGCACAGATGGTACAAGATGCAGCGCTGCTGCTCCTTGGCGCCGCACTTCAAACGCTCGGCCAGGGCCGTGAACAATCGGTCGTCATTGATGTTGGACAAGGCACTGACCGCCGCTTGCTGGACCTCCAGATCCTCGTCGCAAAGGGCGTTCACCAGGGGCGCCACGGCCTTCAAGTTGCCGTCCCATCCCAGGGCGAAGGCCGCGTTGGCGCGCACGATGGGGTTGTCGGACTCCAGGTCAGAGATAAGGCCCGCCGCCAGGTTTTCGCTCTCTGGCCCTTTCACCATGCCGCCCACCAGGCTCAACTGCACTGAGGCCGCATGGCGCAGGCTCTCGGCCAGGCTCCAGTCGCGCATGATGTTGCAAAGGGGCCCGATTACCTGGAAATCGGCCATGGTACCGAGCATCAGCACGATCTTGAGCTTCAGATCGTTGTCGGCGAGCGGCAGGGCCCTTACCAGCACATCGATGGCCTGTTCGCCATCCAGGAGCAGTTGGTCCAGGGCGACGACGTAACTGCGCGCTTTGGCCAACAGCCGGCTCTGGACATCAAGTGGGATGATCGCATCGGACATTGGCGTGGGTCTTCAGCTTTCTGCTGGACATAAGTTGTTAAAAGGGTCCCATAGAACAGTGCTGTCTTCCGTCGGAACGCCAGCGGCCCTCATAGTGCCATGCCCGCGCGTCCATTGTCCAGAGCGAATAGCGCCCCACAATCGGCGATATAATGAATTGAGGCTGGGGTGCTCTCCTCCGGGCGTCCTGGACTGTC
>JBAQGR010000627.1:0-6445 GCA_049287895.1 Desulfatitalea sp. | reverse complement strand
TGGGATTCTTATGCGATTGCCATCCCATGAGCCTCTTCGGCGAGGCGGCCCGCCGGGCCGGAGCCCTGCCGGCGCGCGAAGTCGTTCGCCGGGTGGGCCGGCGCGTCACCTTCGCCGGCTGGCTGATCACCGGCAAAGTGGTGCACACCAAGCGCGGCGATCCCATGGAGTTTCTCACCTTCGAAGACGACAGCGGCATCATCGAGACCACCTTCTTCCCCCAGGCCTACGACCGCTTCTGCCACCTTCTCGATCGCGGCCGGCCCTACCTGCTCGACGGACGGGTCGAACAAAACTGGGGCGCGGCGACACTGACCGTGGATCGGGTGCGACCGTTGTAGGCAATGTTAGAGCGGAGGCTTAAACGCGTTTCCGGGCTCGTTGCGCGAATCCGGATTTTGAGGATGGAGATAAATCGAGAAGATCAAAGAAAGATTTTCAATTGGTTTTTCTCTTTTTGAGAATCTTATAGATCGTATCTCTTCGGCCGACACAAATCACGTACACCGTCAACTCCTTGCCTTCGACCTCATAAACCAACCGGTATCCCAAGGAACGGAGCTTGATTTTGTAGTGATTCGCATACCCCCGGATACGGGCCGATTCAACCATGGGGCTTTCCAACCGCCCCTCAAGCTGCTTTTTAAATTGTGCCCTTATTTCCGGCGCCAATTTACGCCATTCCTTGAGGGCGCTGGGTAAAAATTTCAATCTATAACTCATCCAGGCCAACCTCCACGGCCTTGGTCTTTTCGCCTTTGCGCTGTTCGATCAAAAATCCCAGTTCAATATCTTCGGCCATCTCCATAAGACGTTCATAGGTCTCGGCCGGGATGAGATAAGCAGTTGTTTTGTTGTGATTTAAAAGGGCGATGGGCTCGCCCTGGGCGCTGTTGATCAGCGCCTGGGGGTTTTTCTTGAGCTCGGTGATGCTGGCAGTCAAACCAGCCATAATTCTTTCGGGCATGGCGTCACCTATACAAAAAAGGATTAGATAATTCTTTTTATTGGTCTATATTTAGGTCGTTTTTTAGCACTTGTCAACCTGGCTCCGCTCACCCGCTGTGCATGCACCCCTATTCGATGCGCGAAGTTCGGACGTCGTGGCGTCAGGGCGTCTTTTCATTTTCATGGGTCCGTTCCGCTTTGCCGCTATGGACCATCGGCAGAAAGTCGCGAAACACCTCCCCGTAAATATCCCAAATAGTCACGAACAGGGCGGCAATGATGGGACCGATGATAAATCCGATCAGGCCGAACAGAGCGATGCCGCCCAATGTGCCGAAGAAAATCATCAGCTCGTGCATCTGGGTGTCTTTGCCCACCAGCCGGGGACGCAACAGGTTATCGAGGCTGCCCACCACCAGGCCGCAAAAGAGGGCTAGCCCGATGGCCTTGAGATAGCTACCGGCCACGGCCAGGATGATGACCGCGGGGACCCACACCAGGGCCGATCCAAGGGCGGGAATGATCGACAAGGCGGTCATCACCGTTCCCCAGAACACCGCGGCATCGATGCCGACCACGGCAAAGGCCAGGCCGGACAAGACGCCTTGCAGCACGCCGATCACCGCCGTACCCTTGAGGGTCGCGCGGGTGACGGAAGTAAAACGATCCAACAACCGATTTTCGTCGGAATCTTCCAGAGGTAAGTAGTAAAGTATACGGTCGAGCAGCGCCCGCCCGTCCACCAGGAAAAAGAAGCTGCTATAGAGAAACACAAAGGATGTGAAGATAAAATTAACGGTGCCCATGGCTCCCGCCGACAAGCCGTTGACCAAAAACCCGCTGATCTTACCGGTCAGTTCACCGGCCTTGCGGATAATCTGGTCACGATAGGGAAGTAACTCCTCATAATAGGGAATCTTCTGCAGGTAGTGCGAGAAAGCGGCCGGTTCGGCGATCTGGCGCTGGACCCAGGGGGTGATCGAATGCCCCACGTTCAAGGCCTGGGCCGTGATGATCCCGACCAATCCGGAGAGTGGCAGCAACACCACCAGACAGAAGAGCAGCAAGACCACCAGGGAAGCCGCCCTCGGCCGGTGGCCCAGCACCCGGGCGATCCGTCGGTAGATCGGCTGGGCCAGGGCCGAAAAGATGCCCGCCAGCAGCAGGGCCATGAGAAAGCTCCGCACCATGACGAGAAAGAGGGCCGAAATCAGAAGAACCATCACAATCAGGACGACTCTATTAATGCTTTGACGCTCCAATTTCACCTCCAAGGATGAAGAAGTTCGCCTATCCGTTCACCACTGGGCAGCGGTGCCGCTTCGACCCTGTTTATCGGCGTTCCCCAGGGATGTCAACCCGCACGCAAATGGCCGGACGATAACGCTTGCGGGCATGATGACGCCCCCAAGGGGTGATCATTGCATCAAATCGGGTCTATGGAGAGCGGGCAATTTGTGTTGACAAGCTCGGACCTGTTTCAATAGTATCACGGCTGTTAAAGGGGAGTAGCATCCGGCGTCGGCGATTGCCGGCCCGCGCTCCGTCAATACGATGGCCTGGCCATCCGGACGCGGGATTGCGACATGCAAGTCGACAATTGCAAGACCTTTACCCGTGAAACGACCAGCGAGCCACGGGCAAAGGTCTTTTTTGTCCTGAGCCGGCTTCGCTGGAGGAGAAAGTGAAAAGTACGAAAGTCAAAATGCGGAGATGAAACCCATGAACAAAAAGACGCAACTCTCGATCGTGATGTTTTTCTGCCTCGTCACCGGCCTGCTCTATCTCTGGAACGACACGGCGCAAGCGGCTCGGTTCGGCCGCAGCGGCTCGTTTGGAAGCCGGCCGAGCTACCAGCGCAGTGCGCCGGCGCCAGCCAAGAATCCCACGACGGCCCAGGCAAAACCCATGACCGCGCCGGCCGCTTCTCCTGGCGGGCGTTGGGGTGGCATGCTGGGCGGATTTCTCATGGGCGGGATGATCGGCTCGCTGCTCTTCGGGGGCGGCCACGGTATGGGCGGCCCCGGGCTGATGGATCTGCTTTTATTGGGGGGCGGGCTATTTCTGCTCATGCGTTTTTTACGCGCCCGGCAGATGACCGCGAACGCCTCCCCGGCCGCCGCGCCGGCTTCGCTTTACAGCGGCTCCGGCCAGGGTTGGGGCGCCGCGGGGTATGCCCCCGATACCGAAGCAATGGCGCTGCAACCGCCGGCCCTGCCACCCGGGTTCGATGCCCAGGAGTTTCAAAAAGGGGCCGAAGCCATTTTCACCCGGATGCAAGCATCCTGGGACAAACGCGATCTCGAAGATATCCGTCAGTTCACATCCTCCGAGGTGTTCGCTGAAATCCAGAGCCAGGCCCAGGAAGATCCCACGCCCGGAAAGACCGAAGTGCTGCTGGTCAACTCCCGTGTCATCGAGGTGCGCGACCTCGACGGCCGGACCGTGGTTTCGGTCCTCTACGACGCCATGCTGCGGGAAGACGGGGATCGCACGGCCAAACAGGTTCGCGAGATGTGGCATTTCAGCCGCGACGCGCGCAAACCCGAAGAGTTCTGGACGCTGGAGGGCATCCAACAGGTCGAATGACCACCGAATGGATGGAGCATCCACTTTTCCTTTGCTCGCTCCGGCAATGTGGGGTAAAACGCCCTTGCATCGCGTTCTTCATGGATTGACCGCCCACGCCGGCGATTGCTCCCGGCGTAAAAGGAAAGTTCAAAACCATGATCCCATTCGAACAGATCAAAGCCTTTTATGAAGCCCATCTGCCCGAGGCGGTCTGGAAGGGTCAGCACTTGATCGCGCCCTGCCCTTTTTGCAGCCGCAGTAAAAAGGAGAAACCGGGCCGGATCGTAGTGTTGCTCAACCCCGAGAGCCACTTTCGAGGGCACTTCCGGTGTCTGGGCGAATGTGTGCCCGGCGGGTTTCATCTGCACTTTGCGCGCCTGATGGGCATCATGGGGACGCAGGTCCCGGGCTTCGATCCCGATGCCGACGCCTACGCCTTCAACCAGAACTATCCGTCGCGCCATCTGGCCGCCGAGATGGAAAAATTCGCCTCCCTGATGAGTGCGGAGCAGTACGCTTACTATGCCCAATACAGCGTTTCGGAAGCGACCGTCCGACAGATGCGCATCGGTTTCAATGGCCGCTATCTGGTATACCCCTACGTCCAGGAGAGTGGTTTCGCCTATGCGGCGCACTGCGTTCTGCCCGGCCGGGAGCAAGACCATTTCTGGCACGGCAACGAACTCTTTTTCACAGGAGAATCGGCGGTCTTCAATGCCCGTGAGATCGGCCGCTGCGACGGCGGAGCGCTGTTCATCACCACCAGCGAAGTAAATCTGCTGATTCTCAAGGAGCTGGGCTATCCGGCCATTGCCGTGCCATCCGCCGATCAGATCGTCAACCTGCATCCCGACCGGCTCGCCCGCCTCGAACATCTTTTTCTGCTCGTTCCCAACACTCCCGAAGCCCGTCTGGCCGCCAGGGAGTTTGCCGTGAGTATCGGGTTCAAGGCCCGCATCCTCACCTGGCCGTCCCATCTCAAACGCGGTGAAGATCTGACCCACCTGGCCGCCGACCCGGCGGTGGAGACTCCCAAGACGGTTCAGCAGATGATCCGGCAATCCAAAGCTTTTTCTCCATTCGCGTCACCGGAAAAAGAGCGCACGCAATTTGTGACCTTTCTCGAAAAGCAGAAGGGCAAAGCGCTGCGGGGGTTGGCCACCGGATTTGAAAAGATGGACCGGCACCTGGAGGGGCTGCGGGGTATCAACATCATGGGCGGTCCGCCCAAGGCCGGCAAATCGTGCTTCTTCATGCAAATTTCCACTGAAGTGGCCCGCCGCGACGTGCCGGTGATCTACTACGATTTTGAGAACGGCCGCCAGAAGATCTACCTGCGCACCATCGTGCGCATGAGCCATCTGGCTGAGAAGCAGATCCACGGCGGCCAGCTGAATCCCGACGAAACGGCGGCGCTCGATAAATCCTACGCCGAATTCGAATCGCTGCTCGGCTACTTCCGGGTGGTCAATGACCGCCAGTTGACGCCGGAAACCATGCGGCGGCACATCGACTTTATCCGCCACGAAACCCGCAAGGACGACCTGCTCATCGTGGTGGACAGCTTGCACAAGCTGCCCTTCAAGGATATGAGCGAACGGCGCACGGGCATTGACTCCTGGCTGCGGCAACTGGAATCGATTCGCGACGAACACCACGCCTGTTTTCTGGTGATCAGCGAACTGAGCCGCGGTAAAGGGGGCGGCTACGGCGAAAAACCCGACCTGAGTTCGTTCAAGGAGTCGGGCGATATCGAGTACAGCGCCGACAACGCCCTGATCCTCATGCCCGACTGGGACCCCATGGCGCCCACCGGGGTCCAGCAACGCAAAAGCATTTTGTGGATGGTGGCCAGCCGCGAAGCCTCACCCGGCCAGGTCGCCCAATATGAATTGGATTTCCCCTATTGGGGGTTCAAAGAGATATAATCAATGGCTTGAATCTTGTTTATCAGGCTGTTGAAAAACAAGATTCAGGCCGTCAGGCAAGGCGCTGGCTTATCGCACCGGCAAACCGGTGCCCGTTGGCCCATCGGTCGAACGAAATGAGACCATGGGCGAAATTAAAGTTTGATTCCAAATCGGCCGATATTCAGGCGGAGAACGGACAGAGGGGGTGCTTCAGACCGACGCCCGAATGAATCCGGAAAACGCCATGAATCCGAAACTGTTGATACTGCTTGCATGGATCTTTTACTTGCTGGAACGCCGCACCGCGGACGAGATATGGCTCTTTTGCATGTTGTACAGCTGCGTTCTGGCGGCCTGCGCCTATTTCTATAAGAAAGATAGCCGCAACAGTCCGGAGAGCAATAAGAAAGCCAAAGATGCGTAACCCTGCACCGGCACTCATCCCGCCCCTTCAGCCGTCAGTCTCTCACCATCTTTGCATGCTATCCATTACCACATCCGCATTCGACGGGCCGGTGATCATCACCGGATCATCAATCTTTTGCCCGTCCAGGTAATCGCCCAGCAAAAAGGGTGATCCGTCCATTTTGAACAATTTGCCACCCGCCGATTCAACGATCACCCGCACCGCGGCCAGATCCCTGAAGTACTCATTGGCGACAATGGCCGCATCGGCCCGGCCCATGGCGACATAACAGATGTGCACGCCCGTGCTGCCCATGGCTCTGATTTTACCTGGGAATCGGCTGCGATAGCGCTGGTTGAAGCGCGAGAAGGTGAGGATGACGCTCTCCTGGGAAAGGTCACCGCGGTCGGCGATGCGAATGGGTCGGTCGTTCCAGTAAGCCTGTTCTCCCGCCATGGCGCGAAACAGATCGTTGGTGGCCGGCATAAAGAAGAGGCCCAGCACCGGCCAGTGATTTTCATACAAGGCCAGCGACATGCCCCAGATGGGGATGCCGGTTTGAAAGTTATCCACACCGTCCAGGGGATCGAACACCCAGAGGAATCGTTTG
>JBAQGR010000626.1:0-1550 GCA_049287895.1 Desulfatitalea sp. | reverse complement strand
GATCCCGAGGCGTTGCGGCAACAGGTGGTTGAGCTTTTCGCCGGAATGTGATTTGTAGGCGAACCGGGTCCCATCCCACGCTCGGCGCATCTTCCCATCGACAATGGCCGGTTGAATATCATCGTTGTTGGATATGGGTTATCTAATGAGGTGAGTGCTTTAATGTGCAATTGCAGATTGTATTGCTGGATGCTTGGCCTTTGGGTCTTGCTATGCAGTGTCCCTTCAGTGCCGGCCGATCAAGGCCCTTTGGCGGTTCCCAACCGATTTCCGCTTCATCTGATGTTCTTGTCGCCGCGACCGACATCTGCGCAACAGCCCACCCGGGGAGAATCTGAAGCTGGGATGTCCATCGACTACAGCAGCGTTTACCTGGATCAACACAACGCTCAGTGGGATTTTTTGATGGACATGGAGACGACGGTGGTGGATCTCTCCCTGGCCTATGGCCTCACGGAGCGGTTGAGCGTGCGGCTGGATGTGCCCCTGGTCAGCATGAATGCCGGCGTGCTGGACGGTTTCCTGGAAGCGTACCACGACGCCTTGGGCGTCGCCAATTATGGAAGAGAAGATCGACCCCACAACAGTTTCGCCTACCAGATGGGTAAAGGCGGGCGGTCGTGGGTCGAAGGCCAGTCGGGCGAATTGCGCTGGGCGGACATTACCTTGTCGGCCCAATGGGGCCTGTGGCCCGAAACCAGTGCACGCCGCTGGCAGAGCAGCTTTCTGGCCAGCGTCAAAGCGCCGACGGGCGACCCGGACAGTGGATACGGCAGCGGCCGATGGGACCTGGGCCTCTTTCTGCCCAACCAGTGGTCGTTCAAGAAATGGTCGCTCTATCTGATGCCCGGCTTTATCCATCATAGCGATCCCGAAACCCTGGGGGCCGACGTGTCGGCCCGCGACAGCATCAGCCTCTTTGCGGGTGCCGGATACGCCTACAACGAACGCTGGATCTGGCTGGCCCAGTTCAACTACTTCACCTCCCCCATCGAGAACACTGGCGTATCCCGAATCGACGACGGCGCCGCGGAACTGGCTTTGGGCTTTCAGCGCATTTTTAACCGCCGCTGGCGCATGGAGATGGCTTTCTGTGAAGATCCGGGAACACTGGCTGCTCCCGATTTTACAGTTCATATGGGAGTTGTCTGGTCTTACGGACAGTGACAAATGAAACCACACATTGTTGATTGATATTTTGAATCTGTTATAATCGCGTTAAAGTATAACTTTAAAGAAAGCTATCGCAGTCATGGAAGATTTCCCAACTTCTCTCAAGGGCTATTTCCTCATGGCCATGCCGGCCCTGATGGACCCCAATTTCAGACAATCGGTCACCTGCATCACCGAGCATACGGACGACGGCGCAGTGGGCATCGTGATCAATCGAGTGCATGAGGGGTTGCGTGCCAAGATGATTTTTGAAGAGTTGGAGATAGACACCGACGGCCGGGTCGATGCCGTTCCCATTCACATCGGCGGCCCGGTGCACACCAACGAATTGTTTATACTGCACGGACCGCCGTTGGTGTGGGGCGGAAGTCTTATCA
>JBAQGR010000625.1:0-5997 GCA_049287895.1 Desulfatitalea sp. | reverse complement strand
ACCATAAATCATGATTAGTATTCAGACTACGGACACCTTCGATGCTTGGTTTGCCAGCCTGAAAGACAAGCGGGCAGTAACGCGCATTCAAGCGCGCATCGACCGGGCCGAAGATGGCAATTTCGGTGATTGCTCGCCGGTGGGTGAGGGTGTATCGGAGATGCGAATTCACTATGGGCCGGGCTATCGAGTGTATTTCGTACAGCGCGGCATAGAACTGGTGATCCTACTGGCGGGGGGCAACAAGTCTACACAGAGCAAGGATATCAAGTACGCGCTACAACTGGCGGGCAAATTGTAGGAGGACGACATGACATTGAAGTTGCGCAAATGGGATAGCGCCAAATATCTCAAAACCGAGGAGGACATGGTCCTGTATCTTGAAGCCTGCATGGAAGAAGCTGGCGATGATGCAGCCTTCATCGCCAAAGCGCTTGGCACCATCGCCCGCGCCCGTGGTATGAGCCAACTTGCCAAGGACACCGGGTTGGGCCGTGAGAGCCTGTACAAAGCACTTTCCGGCGAGGGAAATCCGAGCTTTGCGACGATTTTGAAGGTGACTCACGCGCTGGGACTCAAGCTGCATGTTCACGGGCAGAGAAAAGACAAGCATAAAATTACGAAAATCGCCCAACCATAAGGATTGATACGACCTGAAGGGTCATATCAATCCTATGTTCAGGAAGCCCGTGTCCGAGGATGTAGTATTAGGGTAATGATTCGATCTTTGACAAGGTGAAGCGGCCCCCCTGTGTATAGATAAGGCAGTTCAGCTGTTAGAAATAGCCACCTTAAAGACATAGGGAGCGAGATACTTAACACTTTGCGCACCGGTGCCAACTGCCTGGCAGTTGACCACCCAGGCTTGCTTCCAGACATCCGGGCAGATATTGGAAGCAAGCCTGCTCTTTTTCATCTCATCCAGGAATTTGGCCTTGAAGATTTTGGACATGGCCCTTACCGGCACGAAGAAATCTTTGCGCGAGGGGTGCCAGCGCAGATTGGATCTGGATATCGCGCCCCCGGGCACAAGTGTAGTGGATATGGGGATGATAGGGCATCGTTCGGCCCCAGGTATGCAGCACACCGAAAAATCCGGGCGTATCGGCCCCGATGAACTTTTCGTCGCGCACCCGCTTTTTCAGGGTCTGTGAGGATACCGCCAACAGAGCGGGATAGCATTGTTGCTGATGGATTCGTTTTTGGAGCCACTGCCGGGTTTAGCCCTTTTATGGGTGGTAACTTTGGGCTTCTACGCTTGCAGCAAGGCCGTGCTTCATCGCTAAGCGCGCACCTTTGAAAACACCACCCAACACCACCCGCATTGCATTTCCTTCCACGTGACTGCCTGCGGCAGATCGTGAAGTCAGGCGATGAACCTATCAGTTACACTTTGCGATTTTTTGGGATATTGATATCAGCGAATGTGATACTTATTAACAATCCTTGCATGGAGGTCGACCTTATGGATGCGAAAAGGTGGGCAATCTTAATACTTGCGATCGCAGCAGCGTTCATTGTGATGGGAGGAGGCTGCGTCGGCCTGAACCCTGACAATTTACTTCCAACCTCCATCGCGCCGGTCGAAAATAATCAGCGCTTTGATGGGTCCGTCAATGTGCAGGCAGTGGTCCCTGACATCCGCAAGAGCAAGGCCCCCATATTCCATAGCAGAGAACTGTCCGGTATTCCGAACATTAGTTATGGCAAGGTCTTTATATCCGGCGATAAGAATGAGTTCGGCGTTGATCAGGACAATCGCAGGGGCAGGGTCGCCATGTTCCATAGCGGCATTTTGAGGGGCGCATTGGAAAAGGCGATCGCGCAGAAAGGGCTGTTTCGGCAGATCGTCCAAGGCGAGGCCGATTACGTTCTCGACGTATGGGTCATTGACGTTATTCGGCGTTTTGACGTGCTCGGCGAAGGGATGACCATCGACATGACTGCCATCTGGCGGTTGACCCGGGCCAAAGATGGAATAGTTATCGTCTGCGATTTTGCCAACGGCCACGGCGCATCGCATGGGATCGGCACAAACGCGTATACAGTGGGGCTGGAAACGGCCACGCGCGAGATGATCCAAAAAGGATTGTCGAAGATAGCCGATCCTGCAAGGCCGCGCGCAGCCCAGCACGTCGCCGGTGACTGGCCCAGCATGGGGTCCGTGATTCCGGAGGGCTATACTAAAATGACCAAGAATTGGTCGCAGCTCCGCAAGGGTTTGACGGAAAAAGAGGTTCAGGAGCTGATCCCCTCAATGCCTCAAAGATCTTGTGCCATCGTTTTTTTTGTTTCAAATCAATTTCAGGGCGGGCCGGTCGAAGTGTTCCCTAACAAAAAAACAGAAACGGTCCTTGACCCCTGCGGCTGGATCACAAAAGATGTGGATGTGGAATTTTTAAACGATGAAAATAAGTTCATCCGCATTATCGGCATACGATTTGTTAAAGGAGAGGTCTTTGAACCCTTTTACCCTTTCTATAGTCTGACGTTCGTAAACGGTGCATTGGAGCATTGGGAACTGAGCAAGTAGCAAGGGGGTCCGAATATGTCCCGCATATGTTTTACCCGATCAGCAAAAGAATACAGGAGATTGACCTGGGTTGGCGTCATCCTGGCTTCCGTTGCGCTTATTTACGGGTGCGCCTCGGACATGTCCGTAACAAAAAATTATGAACACAGAATCCGTATGACGAAAACCGAAGCCGTGCGGTTTCTTGAGCAGTACTTGCGGGAGGAAAAGAATCTCTCCGTTGACGAGAATCACCTGGCGTTCACCTACAAGCGGATCGTCAATGTCACTTACAGCTTTGCCGGAGCCAATGTCAGGACCAACCTGTACCATTGGGAAGAGGTCTTGGCCGACATCGAATTTGTAAGAGTCGTTAAGATCAGGAAAGTCCATTTCCCCAATGCGGAGTATTTGCACATATACGATAATAACGGTGTCGATCTCAGTGGCGGTTTCGAATGGGGCCGCATCGACGATAGATTTATTTCCGCCCTGCTGGCACTCTGCCCCAACGCCGAATCCAGCGCTTCAGACGCCGATCCGTCGGATGAAATCCACCAATCGATCGTACAGGGAAACGCTGCGAAATTATTATCCCTGCTGGAGGGAAACCCGGAACTCATAAACGCAAAAACGGATTATGGAACCCCGCTGTATATCGCCGCCGAGAACGGCAAGAAAGATGCGGCAGTACTACTTATCGAAAAAGGGGCAAAGGTCGACGAAACCGTCAAGAAAATTGGAGGGGAGTTTACCCCTCTGTACATCGCGGCAGGGAACGGCCACAAGGATGTAGTGGAACTACTCCTTGCCAAAGGAGCGGATGTAAACGCGAAAACCGATAGGGGATTTACCGCGCTTCACCTCGCCGCCTATAACAACCATGGGGATGTGGTGGAACTTCTGATCGCGAAAGGGGCACAAGTAAACGCAAAGAGCAATGCCGGCCTAACCCCTCTGTACAGCGCCGCCGAGAAAAACAGCATGGATACGGCAAAACTTCTGATCACCCAAGGGGCGGAGATTGACGCAAAGGATAAGAATGGATTCTTGCCACTGCACATCGCTGCCGGGAACGGTTACCGGGAGTTTGTGGAACTTCTGATCGCGAGAGGGGCTAAGGTCAACGCGCAGAGTGCTCTCGGCCTAACCCCCCTGTATCGGGCCGCCGAGAAGAATCGCCGGGATGTAGTGGATCTCCTGATCATCCACAAGGCGGATGTGAACGCAAGAAATAAGGATGGCTCGGCTCCGCTACATATTGCCGTCGAGAAAAATCACTTGGATGTGTCGGCACTCCTCATTCTCAAAGGCGCAGACATCAACGCAAAAAACCGGAATGGCTGGACTCCTTTGCACATCGCCACGCAAGAGAGACACTGGGAGATTGCGAATCTGTTGCGGATAAGCGGGGGAGTCGAGTAAAGGGGCAACGAAAAGCGATTGACAGCCGGCCTGAGCCGTGAGTATGCGTTCTTATAGGTTAGTTAAAAATATGCGTTTGCGTGCAAAATTGAGGCAAGAAAACTTGCATTGAGTCCAACGAAGGTTGAAAGTCATTGCCGCGCGCCGCACAGTGCAAACGCTCGGCAGTAATCTTTAGGAGGAACAAAATGAGTGATATGTCAGCGCGATCGACAACAACCGGAGTCCAGTTCATGAGCGATATTCCAGATGCACCCAAAGCAGTCGGTCCTTATTCTCAGCTATCGATTGCGGGCGACACAATCTATCTGTCGGGTCAGTTGCCCTTGGATCCCAAAACCGGGAAGTTGGTTGTCGGCACCATCGAGGAGCAAACCGAACAGATATTTAATAACATCGAGGCGGTCTTAAAAGGTGTAGGGTTGGGTTTGAGCGATGTTGCCCGTTCCAGCGTGTATCTCACCGATATGAGCAAATTCCCAAATATGAACGCAATTTACACCAAAAGGTTCGGCGACCATAAACCGGCTCGAGAAACGATTGGCGTTAGCGCGCTTGCATTAGGCGCGGCTATCGAGATAACGGTGATTGCCCACAAGAGAAGAACAAAAGGTTGACAAAAGGCTGACAAGAGGACGGCAGGCCTATCCAACGCGCGCCTTGACACGCGTGGTGCGCTGTGTTTTTTTTCATGGGTATCGGCCTTCGGCTCAAACGAGCCAACCCTATGGTTGGGTTCGACGCCGGAGGAGACATCTTCCCTTAATTCCGTGGAGGTTGTGATGAAAAGAATAAGCCGTTTGGTGTTGTGGAGCGTTGTGGCGGTTCTATCCATGGCATGGACCGCGGGCCCGGCCCTGTGTGCCGGAAAACTCAAGGTGGGTATCGTGTTCAGCATGACGGGCGGGGCCGCGGCCTACGGCGCCAGCCAGAAGGAAGGGGCGCAACTGGCCATCGAGCAGATCAATGCGGCGGCCGGCAAGGGCATGCAGATCGAGGCCGTGTTCGAAGACGATGCCAGCGTACCGCAGCAAGGCATCAACGTGTACAATAAATTGATCAACGGCGACAAGGTGGCCGTCATCATTGGCCCCACCCTAAGCAACACGGCTAAGATCACCGATCCCATCGCCCAGAAGGCCGGTGTGCCGGTTCTGGCTGTCAGCAACACGGCCGGCGGGATTACCGAAATCGGTGATTTTATTTTTCGCGATTCTTTGACCGAGGCGGTGGTGATTCCCAACACAGTCAAAACCGCTAAGGAAAAACTCGGCTTCAAGAAAGTGGCCGTCTTTTACGGCAACGACGATGCCTTCACCAAGAGCGGTTACGATGTCTTCAAAAAAGTATTGCAAGACGAGGGCATCCAGACGCTCAGCGAACAGACCTTTGCCAAGGGCGACCGTGATTTTTCTCCCCAGCTGACCCAGATCAAGTCCCAGAATCCCGACGCGATCATCTGCTCGGCCCTGGTCGAGGAGGCCTCGGGCATCGTCAGCCAGGCGCGCCAGTTGGGCATTGCCAAATCCATTCCCATTATCGGCGGCAACGGCTTCAACTCCCCGGCCCTGATGAAAAACGCCGGTGAAGCCGCCGAAGGGGTGATCGTGGGGGCCTCCTGGAACGCGGCTGCCACCAATCCCTTGAACCTCAAATTTGTCGAGGACTACACCAAAAAGTACAACCGCGGCCCGGACCAGTTCGCGGCCCAGGCCTTTACCGGTGTGCAGATCGTCTATCAGGCCGCCTCTGCGGCTAATAGCGCCGATAACCGCAAGGCCATCCGCGATGCCATGGCCAAGATCAAGGAGATGGACACGGTGTTGGGCAAATTCTCCTTTACCGAGGGTCGCGACGCGAACCATACGCCGGTGGTTCAGGAGGTCAAGGGCGGCAAGTTCGCCGTGTTTACGCGATAGGTGTTGGTTTGAAGGTGCGGTCTGCCAACCATTCGCGGGGGGTTGTTTCGATACCCTGGTACACGCATCAAAATTGACGGCTTTGTAAAAAGTCCGCGAACCGTCACTCCCGCGAAGGCGGGAGTCCGTGCGCCTGGAAGC
>JBAQGR010000624.1:0-12423 GCA_049287895.1 Desulfatitalea sp. | reverse complement strand
CTTCGATAAAAGCCAAAATATCTAGCGGTCCAAAGCGGGTCGTCAAAAGAACATGCCCCATCTCCGAAAAATCTTCCACTTTAGGTTCAATAATTTTATTGTCCGGACGCCGATAGGTCGCATCGATCGAACTTAAAAAAGTAAAGAGTTTTGAAATATTATCGGAAGACTGGCTATGCACGATGTCCACATCCATGGTTGTGAGCGGAGCTCCCTGAATAACCGCGGCAAGGCCGCCGACAAGAATAAACTCAACATCGGCCCTTAAGAGTCCTTCAATTATTGCACCCAGATCAGCGCTTATTGTCTTTTTGCTGTTTGAAGGCATTTCTCATTTCCAAAATTGCACGGACTGCATTATCATTTGCCTTTAGACGCTCCTCGGGTGACAACTTGAGGAACATGGCAACCAATCCCTTGTCGACACCCGAGCTGTTCAAGGTTTGTTTACTTTTTCCCATAGAAACCCATCCGAAACGATCTCACAGCGCCACAATTCAAGGTTCGCCCCCAAATCCCGACCCGGCGCATTTCGGCCCGTTGCGCTGGTTCAGGGCGCGGTTGAAGCGCCCTTGGCGGCCCGCGCTTTGACGATCAAGGCGCGGCGCTCTTCCAGGCGCGCCTGGAGTTTGGGGAACTGATTAACGTCGGTGTGGGGCAGGAACAGGGCCGCGACGTAGTTGTCCATGTAAGAAGGGGTTTCGGACAGCTCGAAGTTGGTCATCATGTTGGTCACGCCCACCACCTGCTGGCGGATTCTGTTGGTCAGGGCGCTCATGCGCGCGCCCAGAAGCGAGCTGTTGCCCACGTAAATGACCTTTTCCGGTTCCACTTCGGGCAGCAGTCCGATAATCATGGCCCGTTCCAGGTCCACATAGCTGCCGAATCCACCGGCCAGGATGATCTGCTCCACATTCTCCATTTGCATGCCCACTTCGCTCAGCAGGGTCTTGCAACCGCTGTAGATAGCCCCCTTGGCGCGGATCAGGTTTTCGATATCGATCTCGTTGATGGTGATGTCCCGGTCGATCTGGGTCGTCTCCTTATAGGCCAGCACGTACTCGCAGACACCTTTGTTTTCGCGGATGCGCTCGGTCTTCAGGTCACGGTCGAATTTGCCCTGGTTGTTGATGACGCCGGTCTCGAAGAGGGTGGCCACCATGATGATCAGGCCCGAGCCGCAAATGCCCCTGGGCCGCACGTTGCCGATGGTCATGAGCATGGGCTCCAGGGTCGCCGGGTCGATGGAGAAGTCTTCGATGGCGCCCTTGGCGGCGCGCATGCCGAACTGGATGCCGCCGCCTTCAAAGGCCGGTCCGGCGCTGCAAGCGGCGCAGGCCATCCAATCCTTGTTGCCGACCACCACTTCGGCGTTGGTGCCGATATCCATGAACAAGGTGAGTTTCTCGGTGCGAAACAGGCCGCAGCCCATGACGCCGGCCACGATATCGCCGCCCACATAGCTGGAGACCTGGGGATAGACCAGCGCGGTCACGTGCGGGTCCAGAACGATGCCCAGGTCGGTGGCCCGGATGGGCGGATAGATGCTGGCCGCGGGCACATAGGGCGACCGGCGGATATAGCGCGGCTCCACGGCCAGCAGCAGTTGGCTCATGGTGGTGTTGCCCGCGAAGGTGATCAGAGAGATGTTTTCGCGCGTCACCTTGGATTGCTTCAACAGTTGGGCGATCACCTTGTTGGCGGTGGCGACGACCACCTCTTGCATGGTGGCCAGGCCCCCCGGCTTTTCGGCGAACATGATGCGCGTGATCACATCCTCACCATAGCTGATCTGGCCGTTGAATTCACCGTGCTCGGCCAAGACCTGGCCCGAGACCAGATCCACCAGCTGGCCAAATACCGTGGTGGTGCCGATATCCATGGCCACGGCATAGTTCTGGGCCGTGGTGTCGCCGGCCTGCACGTTGATGATCTGGGTCTTGCCCGAGCTGCGCACCGGGCGGGCCAGGGTAACGGTCACCTTGAACTCCTGCTCCCTGAAAACCGTCGGGATCTTGCGGATCACGGGTAGTTCCACTTCCATGCCGTGCTCGTTGTGGTGCATGCGCAGATGATTGACCAGGCGGGTCACGTCGGGCAGATGGTCCTGGTTGTCGGGCGGGGTCAACTCCACGTAGATCTTCTCCACGGCCGGCAGGAAGAGCCCTTGTTCCTTGATCTCCTCGAATCCGATCTGTTGGATAGTGGCGGTGCGCCGGGGGGATTTGCGCTGTAAGGCCGAAGTGTCGATGAACGACTCGACCGGCACACGCACCGTGACATCGCCGTGGACGGTGGTCTTGCAGGCCAGGCAGTATCCCTTGGCGCGGTCATCGTCGCTGATGCGCTCGGACGGCTCGCTCTCGACCGCTCCCGCTTCGATGATCACGCGGCACTTGCCGCACACGCCGTCGCCGCCGCACGAGGCGTTGATATGCACCCCGGCCGCCATGGCGGCACGGATGACGCTTTCGCCCGGGGGCACCTGGATAGTGATGTTATTGGGAAGAAAGGTAACGTGAACATTGCTCATGGGGGCTCCTTGGGATGATGCGGTGCGTCCGGTGGGGGCGCTTTCAAAAATCCGTGTTCTGCTCTATACCTTTCCTGCAGCGTCTACCATACCCAATTTTCAGGGGGGATAAAACCAGATTTTCATGGACACCTGAAAAACCCTTTCCCCCTGTCCGGGGAGCGTGCTATTCTGTAACCCAAGTTCCAAGTTCTGGCGCCCAAATATGGGCCGACTGCGCGCATACTCCTCTTCCCGCGCAATTCTCTGCTATCCTTCATCTTCTCGGCCCTGTTCGCCGCCGGCGCCTGTTCGGGTGACGCGCTGCCCAGAGATCCTCTGCTTCATGAAGGAGGACTTGACTGTTCGGTGTACCCTAAATCAAAAGGAGGAATCCCATGAACGCTGCAACGGTTCGCACCATTGGTATTCTCACCGGGGGCGGCGATGTCCCCGGCCTCAATCCGTGCATCAAGCAGTTGGTGCTGCGCGCCACGGAATTGGGCATGAAGGTCATAGGCATCCGCAAAGGCTGGGAGGGGTTGCTGGCCTATACGCCCGACGATCCGGCCGCGGGCAACCACATCCTGCCGCTGGACGCGGCCGGGGTCCGCACCATCGATCGTTCGGGCGGCACCATTCTGCACACCTCACGCACCAATCCCAGCGCCGTCAAGTTCAAGGACGCCCCGCTGTTTCTCAAGGAGAGCTATATCGACCACTCCAAGAAGAAGGATTTCACCGCCCAGGTGTTGAAGAACATCTCCGCGCTGGGAATCGATGTACTGGTGCCCATCGGTGGGGACGACACCCTCTCGTTCGCCGCGCGCCTGCACCAGGAGGGCGTTCCGGTGGTGGCCATCCCCAAGACCATGGACAACGACGTGATGGGCACCGATTACTGCATCGGCTTTTCCACCGCGGTGACCCGCAGCGTAAACTTCATCCACTCCCTGCGCACCTCGTCGGGCTCCCATGAGCGCATCGCCGTGGTTGAGCTGTTCGGCCGCTATTGTGGTGAGACCTCCCTGATTTCCGGCTACCTGGCCGGCGTGGACCGGGTGGTGATCTCCGAGGTGCCTTTCGATATCGAGCGCCTGGCCGAATTCCTGGTGGCCGACCGCCGCGCCAATCCCAGCCGCTACGCCATGCTGACCATCAGCGAGGGGGCCATCATGCAAGGTGGCGAGATGGTGCTTTCCGGCGAGGCCGATGCCTTCGGCCATCGCAAGCTGGGAGGCATCGGCGCGCTCACCGCCGAAGCCCTCAAGAAGATCACGGGTATCGACATGATCTTCCAGCCGCTGCTCTACCTGATGCGCAGCGGCGCGCCCGATTCGCTGGATCTGATGGTGGCGCTCAACTATGCCAACCTGGCCATCGAACTGATCCGTGAGGGTCAGACCGGCCGCATGGTGGCCTTGAACCAGGGGCGCTATACGGCGCTGAATCTTTCGGAACTCAAAGGCGGGGCCAAACGGGTGGATGTGGACGGCCTGTACGACGTCCAGAACTATCGGCCCAACATCCGGACCGTAGGCGGCAAGCCCATGTTTCTCTATTGACCGCTCAGCGGGTACCCGGTTTGCGCCAGCGGGTGGCGAACCCCTGCCGCTGGAGGAGTTGGATGCCCTCGTCCAGGTGTAACCCTACCTGGGCCACGCCGTGGGAGTCGTCGGCCGGCACCACGGCAATGCCCAGGTAACGGACCTGAACAAGTAAGGGCTGGCACAGGTAGGGCTCGAAAGCGCCCTTCTTGAGGGCCGCCACATTGTAGTCGAGGATCAGGTCCAGTTTGCGGATCAGCTCCAGGTTGCGCCGGATTCGTTTTTGCACCTCCGGCAGCATGAGGTGGCGCCGGTAGAGCGGGTCAAAAATCCGGATCAGATCGAAGTGGCCCACCACCTGGGGCCGGAGCTGTTCGACCAGATCGTGCTGCCGGTCGAAATAGGCGCAGTAAAGTCCCTCCATCCCGCCACACGCCTCGACGGCGCGAGCGTAGTCGTCGGCGCTGTAGTCGAACGGTATACCGTCAATGTGGTGGACACTGCCCACGATATAGTCGGGCGCATGGTCGGCGATCAGCCGGCGCGCCAGATCGATGGCGCCGGGAGTATCTTCGCTTTCAAAGGCCACGCGAATGTCGATACGGTCGGCATAGGCCGCCTGCAAGCGCCGGGCTTCGGCCATGTAGCGGACAAAGCGCTCGGCCATAAGCGTGGCGGTCAAGCCGGCCTGCCGCTCTTCGGGGTAGAGGAACTCCTCTCCGGAGGGCGGCATATGTTCGGTGAGGCCCACCCAGGCAAAGCCCTGGGCGATGTACGCCTGCACCACCTCTTCCAGGGTATCTTTGGCATGGTTGCAGAATTGGCCGCTGTGGCCGCCGTGAACCGAAACGCGCTCGATGTTCATGAGATTATGGTCCTTGTTGGGGTGTCGTCCCATCGGCCCTTCCGTCCGGGGCGCTCACCATAGCAGAAAAGCAAGGGTTGTCAAAGCGGGGGGAACCATCAGGCAGGAGGATTGCCTCTTTTGATAAACTCGTAAAAAGTATCAGGGGGTCCGTTTGTGTCATCCCCGCGAAGGCGGGGATCCAGCCATTTTGGGAAGTTCTGGACTTCCGCCTTCGCGGGAATGACGTTAACGGGCACCGAGACACTTTTTACGAGTCCATCAAATTTGAGCCCAACGCTGAAACCGGCGAAAATGGCCATTTATGGATGGGCACTATTTGAAGACCAGGATGCTGATCCTACGGTTTCTGGGGTCCAGTGGATTGGCGCTGATCAATGGATCGGTGGAGGCAAATCCGGAGACCCTTATCAGACGTGTCGAGGGTAAGCCGGCGCGCTCCAGCTCAAGTCGTGCCGCCGAGGCGCGTGCCGTGGACAACTCCCAGTTGCTGTAGTTCGACGAAGCGAAAACACGCGCATCGGTATGGCCTTCCACGGCGATGCGATGATTGTCGGCCTTGAGGGTCTGGGCGAGGACCGCCAATATTTTAGTGCCCTTTTCGGTCATCAGTGAACTGCTCAGCGGGAACATCGGCGAGCCATCCTTGTCCACCACCTCCACGCGCACCCCGTTTTCAAAGCTGCGGATCAGAATCTGGTCCTGGACGTCGGCCAGCTTGGCTTCGATCTCCTTGCGCAGACTTTCCATGAAACGCGCCTGGAAGCCTTCGCCCTCTTTGTCCTTATTGTACTCTGTGGCCTCACCGGAACTTTGCATCCCGTCCTTGTTGGCGATATGGATCTTGACCGGTTCCTCGTAGTCCATAATGGAGGCCCCGCTCTTCTCGAACAGGCTATACTCCTTGAAGTATTGCGACACCCGCGCCTTCTTCTCGGGCGACACCATGGACACCAGCCACATCAAGAGAAAGAATGCCATCATGGCGGTCACGAAATCGGCGTAGGCAACCTTCCAGCTTCCGCCATGAGCACCGCCATGAGCAACTTTCTTGACTTTCTTGATGATTATTGGTCTTTGCTCCCCCATTTTTTGATCGCCTCATCTAATTCGAGTATGGATGGCCGGGAATCGCCGGGGATGGCGCGCCGACCGTATTCCAACGCCGCCAGGGGCGCGGCGCCGCTGACGGTGGCGGCAATGGCCGTCCTGATGATAGAAAAAAGGGCCGCCCCATCCTTGGCCCGTAGCTCCAGGTTGGTTCCCATGGGGCCCACAAAACCATAGCACGCCAGAACCCCGAGAAAAGTACCGACCAGGGCCGCACCGATACTGTGTCCCAGCACCTCCGGCGGTTCGCTGATCTTGCCCATGGTGATCACCACGCCCAGCACGGCCGCCACAATGCCGAGACCTGGAAGCGCATCGCCCACCATTTTGATCATGGCGCTGGGGATGGCCTCTTCGGAATGGCGCGCTTCGATATCGAGTTCCATCATGTTATCCAGTTCGTGGGGGTCGGTGCCCGCGGAAATGGCCACCTTGAAGTTATCGCAGATGAACTCCACCAACTCATGCATGCCCATGATGCGCTTAAACTCATTGAAACAGGTACTGCTCGCCGGATCATTGACATCCGCTTCCAGGGCCAGCATGCCCTCCTGGCGGGCCTTGCGGAACAGCCGGTTGAGCAACATCAGCAGTTCGATGCTGGTTTCCTTGTTGAGAATGCTGGGTTTGAGGATGGTCGGGAACTGCTTGACCACCGACTTGATTACTTTGGGCGGAGCGGAAATGAAAAAGGAGCCCAGGGCGGCCCCGCCAATGATGACCAACTCGGCCGGCTGCATAAGGACATGGATATTGCCGTGCTCCATCAAATAGCCGCCCATGATCGAAACGATAACTACCACTATGCCAATGATCACGAACATGGTTTTTTCTTTCCGGTTGTCGTTGCTGTCAGTCAAACGCCGGTCGCGCAACCCGCGAGAGCCGGTTGAGCCGATCGATCCGATCATTCCGATCATTCCGGTCATTTGCATCGGGTGTGCCAAGGTGGGAATCGAAGGCGATCCCCCCTGTTTTTACGCGCGATTCAGCCCGGACCGTGTCGGTGGGGCGGCCTATTTCGTCAAATAATTGACTGGCGCAATCGCATGGGCGGCTGCGTCGGCGCGGAAGGTCACATCTCTTCGTCGTCGCTATCCAGAAAGGCTTTGATGCTCTTGATGTGGTAGATCAGGAAAAGAACGAAGAGGCCCCCTATGATGAGGGCGCCCCACTTTATCGCGGCATCGATGTGGATGTATCGCTCTAGAAATCCGATCACCTTATGGCCGGCGAGACTATAAGCGACAATCGATGTGAGGGTGGCGCTCAGCACGATCAGGAAATTGTTGATCGGCTTGTAATTGAGAAGATAGCCGATAATGGACCCGATCACCGGGCCGGTCATGAAGAAAGGGAAGATGACGAACAGAAACAGGCCGATGCCCCCGTACTTTTTTATCCGGGTCTTGTGGCCTTGGGCCGCCAGCTCCGCCTGACGCACCTTGCTGTGGAGAAATTTGTGCTGGATCAAGTTGCGCAGCACCAACACCACCACTCCGTAAGCCAGCAGTATGATCACCACTTCGACGTACATATTGTACAGGATGGTCGCAAGCACCGAAATGCCGGCCGACAGACAGGTGGCCACGCCCAGCCACCAGCCGCCCATGAGATGCAACATCACCGTGGAGGATAAGAGGCCATACAATCGGGTATCGGCGAAAAGCAGGTAGAGAAGATAGATTCCGGCCACGAGGGCGAGCCCCAGGCCGATGGCGATAATTTTCACTTCCACCAGGTCGAAACGCTTTTGGAGGAGTTGCGCGATCTTTCGCCCGCCCCTATGCAGCAGGACAACAATTTTTTTCGCATATTTCATAAAACCCGCCTGCCTCCCCGAAAGTCGCTGGCCGATACTCGGGTCACAACTATAGTAAATTCAGCAGCGCTGCTTATAGGTCTCAGCGTGACGAATTGTCAATGCCCACTTCGGGCGCCGCCGTCCGCAATGAGTATCGGCTGATTTCCCAGGGACCTAAAGGCGGCTGAAACCGTCTATCCACCTTTGTCTTTTCAACCGTTTGGGTGTATGTAAGCCCATCTCTACCGAACGACACGGCGCGAAAGGGAAATTATATGGATATCCAACACATTGCACGCCAGGCGCGTACCTCGGCCATCCGCATGGCCGCGCTCCCCGGCGATGTCAAGAACAAAGCCCTGGCGGAAATCGTACACGCTTTGGAAGCCCATCGGGCCGCCATCATCGCAGCCAACCAGGCGGACCTGGCCCAGGCGGAAAAAGAGGGTCTGGCCGCCCCCTTACTCAAACGGCTGCGCTTTGACGAAAGCAAGATCAAGGAGGCGTGCGCCGGACTGCTCAGCCTGATCCAGTTGCCCGACCCGGTGGGCATCACCCTGAGCGCCACCGAACTGGACAAGGATCTGGAGCTGTTCAAGGTCAGTCGCCCCATCGGCGTGATCGGCGTGATCTTCGAATCGCGTCCCGACGCCCTGGTGCAGATCTCCTCCCTGTGCCTGAAAAGCGGCAACGCCTTACTACTCAAGGGCGGCAGCGAAGCCGCGCGCACCAATCGCATCCTGGCAGACACCATCACGGCCGCCGCCGCCAGGGCCGATCTGCCCGGAGGCTGGCTGGGGCTGCTGGAAACCCGCGCCGATGTGGCCGACATGCTCTCCATGGACCGCTTCATCGACCTGATCATTCCCCGGGGCAGCAACGCCTTTGTCCGACACATCATGGACAACACCCACATTCCCGTATTGGGCCACGCCGACGGCATCTGCCATCTCTATATCGATCAAGCGGCCGACCCGGCCATGGCAGTGCGCCTGGCGGTGGACAGCAAGTGCCAGTATGTCGCCGTATGCAATGCCGTTGAAACCATCCTGGTCCACGAGGAGTGTGCCGCCACTCTCCTGCCGGCCCTGCAAAAGGCCCTGGCGGCCAAGGGAGTTGAGATCCGGGGATGCGACCGGACCCGCAGGATCATCGACGTCCAGCCGGCCACCGAAGAAGATTGGTCTACCGAATACCTGGACCTGATCGTATCGATCAAGGTGGTGCCTGATCTGGTTGCAGCCATGGATCACATCAACCGTTTCGGATCGGGCCACACCGATGTGATCGTCACCAGCGACCGGAAAACAGCTGTGCGCTTCATGGACGGCGTGGACTCGGCCGACGTCTTCTGGAACGCCAGCAGCCGCTTCAGCGACGGCTACCGCTTCGGGCTGGGGGCCGAGGTGGGCATCAGCACCAACAAGATCCACGCCCGGGGACCGGTGGGCATGGAAGGGTTGTTGATCTACCAGTGGCGCCTGATGGGCAACGGTCAGATCGTGGCCGACTACTCCGGCGACACGGCCAAACCGTTCACGCATAAGAAGTTGAAGAAGATATTCGGGAATTGAACCATGCCGACCCAACGCCTCAAATCCGCCAAACGCATCGTGGTCAAAGTGGGCAGCAATGTGCTGACCGCCGCCAATGGGTTGAATCTCGAGGCCGTGACCTCCATTTCCGCGCAGATCAGCGCGCTCATCGACCGCGGGCTGGAGGTGCTCTTTGTCTCTTCCGGCGCCATGGCTTCGGGGCTGCGCAAGATGGGGTTCACCCAGCGGCCCGACGAGATTCCCAAACGTCAGGCCATCGCCGCCGTGGGCCAAAGCGGCCTGATGAACGCCTATGAAGAGGCCTTCGGCCACCACGGCAAGCGCGTGGCCCAGATCCTGCTCACCAGCGAGGATCTGAACAGCCGCAAACGCTACCTGAACGCCCGCAACACCCTCAACACGCTGCTGGAGTGGAAGGTAGTGCCGATCATCAACGAAAACGACACGGTCATGGTCGAAGAGATCAAGCTGGGCGACAACGACAACCTGGCCGCCATGATCACACTGCTGATGGACGCCGACGTGCTGATCAATCTGACCGACATCGACGGCTTGTACACCAAGGACCCCCGCACCCAGCCGGACGCCAAGCTGATCCCCCATGTGGACGCTTTCAAAAAAGAGATCGAAACCTTTGCCAGCAACATCCCCGGGGCCCTGGGCAGGGGCGGCATGTTGAGCAAGATCAAGGCGGCCAAAAAAGTCACCGCCGCCGGTGTACCCATGATCATCGCCAAAGGCACCAAACCCGGTATCCTGCTCGATCTCTTTTCCGGAAAGGCCGCAGGCACCTATTTCGAACCTCAGGAGAAAAAGCTCAACCGCCGCAAATGCTGGATCGCCTACACCCTGACCCCCAAGGGCAGCCTGACCCTGGATTCCGGCGCGGCCCAGGCCCTGGTGCACCGGGGAAAGAGCCTGTTGCCCAGCGGCATCGTCGGGGTGGAGGGCGAATTCGGCGTGGGCGCGCCGGCGGCAATTCAGAACCAGGCCGGCGAATCCCTGGGCATCGGCCTGGTCAACTACAGCGCCGCCGACATCCGCGTCATCATGGGTCTGAAGACCAGTCAAATCAAGGAGCGCCTGGGCGAAAAGCCTTACGACGAGGTGATTCACCGGGACAATCTGGTGATTACGGGGTGCGACTGAAGAGGCACCGCCCAACAAACCAACAGTGGTGAATAGACAACGAATTGGCTCAGCCGCGGCGCGAAGGCCAGGCTTCAAGGCGGGACATCCACTGTCGAAAATGGGGACACTCACGGCGGATGGCGTCCAGCCCGATCTCAAGCACGGCAAAAATCCCCAGCAGCGGCTTTTCGTAATTGGGCACCAACGCCATCACCCGCTTGGAGGGTGCGGTCATCGGCGAGTCATTGATCTCCTCGGGTGAGGCAAATTGATTGCGTATCGCCTGGAAATCATCGGCCAGGTCCGGTCGGCCGATTCCCCGGCTGAAAGCTATACAGTCGCTGAAGAGCAACCCCTCGAACTCATGCATCATGACGAACGGGACAAAGCGCGCGGGATCGAAGCCGGTACCCATTTCCCGACCCACATCCACCGCGAGTGCGTTTTCCACCAGGGCGGCTTTTTGCTTATAGAGCAACGTTCCGGCGGCCTCCCGGCCGGGCCATGCCCTTTGACCGGTGCGCGGCAGGGCATAATAATCCATCATGGTGGTGGCCAAGCAACCGGGATCTTCTTTAAGATGTCTGACGATGTCGTTGCGCACGGCGCTCCAGGCCCTGCTGCCGCCGCGACCTTCTCGCTGGCGCGCATTGCCCACCAAACGGGCGCCCACTTTCGCATATCCTTGTTTATACAAATGAGGGCCGAGTATTTCGTTTACAAAAGTCTCTTCGGTTTGTCCTTCCACATGAATGAGCACGCGGGCCATGGGATTACTCCCTCCCCGGACGGCCGCCCAACTCATTCTTCTCCCAGAGCTGGCCGAGGCTGTACTCTTCAAGCCAAGCAGATAACTTCGTGGAATCAAGCCGGGTAATCTGCGTGCTACCCTGCACACGGTTGGCCACCAGAACATCTTCGGGTTGAAAATGGTCGATCAGCAGAGAAGATTGGGTTGAAATAATTACTTGGGTTTGCGTCGAAGCCTGTCTGATCAGGGCGGCCAGCAAGGCAATGGCCTGGGGGTGCAACCCCAATTCAGGCTCATCCACGAGAATGACCGAAGGATGGTATTTTTTGGGCTGAAGAAAAAGGGTAGCCAGAGCGACAAAACGCAGGGTCCCGTCCGACAGGCTGGAGGCGCTGAAATACTGATCGGAATTCTTATGCCGCCATGCCAAACGGATCGCCTCTTCATTCAACGGGTCGGGGTTGAGCTGAAAGTCATCAAAAAAAGGGGCCACTTGTTGAATGGTGTTGCGGATCAAGCCATATTCAGTGGGGTGCTTCTTGAACAGCCGGTATAGAAACGCAGGTAAATTGGCGCCGTCCGTCCTGAGAAAGGCATTGTCATTTAGTTGGGCGGTCTTGCGCAGCGGTGAAGTAGCGCTGGTGTCATGCACATGATAGAGGCGCCAACGGTCTAAACGGGTACGAACCCAAGTCTGCGCTCGCTTAACATGAGGACTTGCTTTTTCCCATGCCCTCTCGGTTGAGGGAAATAGACCATCATCGGTTGTTGGCTTAAGGGCAATTTCATATTGATAAAATTCATTAACAAACGAAATGTGGATTTGGATTTCCACCGTCGTTTTAGAACCGAAATGCAGCAACTGCTCGGCCCCGCCGGCCTTGCGCACATAATCGTTGAGACGGCCTTCCCGGATGGCGTGCAAAAAAGAAAAGACCCCGATAAAATTGGACTTGCCCGAGCCATTGGCGCCGATGATCAGGTTGATTGGCCTCAGCGCGAGTTTTTCCACCGATGCGATGCTTTTAAAACCTTTGACCGTGATGTAATCGAGTTCCTGCGCAGCCATGGCGTTATTCCTTTTTATCCAAATTTTATCGATTGTTATATCAATCCGAAGGGATGATCAAGCTGGAACGCCTGATCC
>JBAQGR010000623.1:0-15645 GCA_049287895.1 Desulfatitalea sp. | reverse complement strand
ATGCGACACGCTTCTTTGCGGTTGCCCTGGGTGGCCTGGAGCAATTGCTCTAGATAGCGACGTTCCATGCGATCGCGATAGGTGGCCATGTCCATCCATCCCTCCTTGGTCCATCCGGCAGGGTCAGCGGTGTGCGCCTGTTTGACTTCTCCAGTTTGCGTCGTTTGGACCGACAGGCGGGCGATGGCCGCCCGGATGCGTACAGGCAAATGGTGAGGGTACAGGGTGGGTTCGGGACCGGCCGAACAAAGGGTATCTTCCAGGGCGTGAAACAGCTCGCGCACGTTGCCAGGCCAGGTGTACTGCTGCAATGCTTCGATAAAGTCGTTGGAAAGCCCTTTTGTTTCACACCGGTTCATGCCGCATAGGCGGTTGAGGTGGTGGATCGTCAGGCTTTGGATGTCTTGAATGCGTCTGCGCAAGGGGGCGGCATCGATGCTGAAGTTCCGCAAGCGGAACAACAGATCGTCGCGGAAAGCGCCTTCTGCCACCATAGCTTCCAGATCGCGGTTGGTGGCGGTGATCAACCGGAAATCGACCGCGACTTCGTTTTGCCCGCTGACCGGTCGAAAGCGGCGCTCCTGGATCACGCGCAGAAAGTTCTTCTGGATCGACATTGGCAGTTCACCCACTTCGTCCAGGAACAGGGTGCCGCCGTGGGCCTGGCGGATCAGCCCGTCGTGCTCTTTATCGGCCCCGGTGAAAGCGCCCTTGGCGTGCCCGAAAAGGATGCTTTCCACCAAGGTTGCCGGCAGGGAGGCGCAGTCCACAACAACAAAGGGATGTTCGGCGCGGAGGCTGTTTGCATGAATGGCCCGCGCGAACAGCTCTTTGCCGGTACCGGTTTCACCGCAGATCAAAACATTGGATTCCGAGGCCGCGGCATGGGCGACGCGCTCCAGGATCGTATTGAGGCAGGGACTGTCGCCCACGATTGTTTCCCGCTTGAGCACTTTGGGTGGGGCGCTGATCCCTTTGGCCTTGTGATAGGCCAAGGCGCGCTCGATTTTCAGCATCATGTCGTGCATGGTCGTAGGTTTGACCAGGTAATCCCACGCGCCGTTTTTGATGGCCATCTCGGCGGCGTTCGGATCGCCGTTGCCGGTAATGATGATCACTTCGGGCGGGTTGGCGGTCTGGCGGATGTGGGGCAGGAGGTGCAGGCCGTTGCCATCGGGCAGCCCCACGTCCAATAAGACGAGATCGTAACTTTCCCTTTGAACGGCATCCAATCCCCGACGGGCCGTGTCGGCGCAGCGTGCCTGACAACCCATGTGGTGGGCCACTTTGACCAAAAGGGTGTTGATTCCCGGGTCGTCATCGATGATGAGGATATCGCTCATCGCAGGTGTTTGCTCTCTGGTTGTTGGCAACAAGCGCGATTGCCTGTTTCGTGAGAGGGCTATCGGCGGACCGGGGGCAAACCTTTAGAAACCACTTCTCGGCTGGCAGATCCTGGGTTGGGACCATCGATTTATCAGGGAACCGGCGCGCTGGACTTCAGGAAGTAGAGCACCACGCTTTTACCCATGAGCGGATTGAGCCAGCGATCCAGCAGGAGCGTCAGGCGGGGATGCTGCATTATATCCCATACCAGGAAGCGGTGGTAGATCCGCACCGGCCAGAGAGTTTCCCTTTCGACACCCAAAAGACACTTGAGCCACCAATAGGGGCTGTGCAGGCTGTGGGCGAAATGGGTGCGCCAGTGGTGAACACCGCACGACTGCACTTGGCGCACCAGTTGATCCGCCTTATAGATGCGGATGTGGCCGCCCGGCAGTCGGCGGTAGCGCGGGGAGATGAGCCAGCAGAGAGTTTCGGGCCATCGGCGCGGTACACTCACCACCAGAGGACGGCCCGGTTTGAGTACGCGCACGATCTCGGCCATGGCACCAAGATGATCGGGCACATGTTCCAGCACCTCGGAGCAGATGACCAGATCGAAGGCTTCGTCGGCAAAGGGCAGATGATTGATGTCGGCCGCCGCCAGGGTCCAGTGCCCGTTGCCGTGGGCGCCTACCTCGTCATGAAAACGCAAGCGGGATTTGGCTTGCGATAGATCCCCGGCATTGGGATCGGCGCCTACCACAAACGCTTTTTCCAGGGCATAGGCCGCGGCCACATGGCGTCCGGTGCCGCAGCCGATGTCCAGAATACGGCTACCGCTGGGCAGCTTCAGGCATTGAAAGTCTACGGTAATCATCGATGGTCCGTTGGTAGGCGCTAACGGTTTTTTGGGCTGCGGCCCGCCAGGTAAAGTGGGTCATGACCCGTTCATATCCGGCCCGGCCCAGCGCCATGGCGCGTTGGGGGTTGGCGCACACCTCGGCAATGACTCGGGCCAGGGCCTGGTGATCGCCCGGGGGCACTAAAAGGCCCGCATCGCCCACCACTTCGGGCAGAGCGCCGCCGGTGGTGCTGATGACCGGTACACCGCATGCCATGGCCTCGCCGGCCGGCAGGCCGAATCCCTCGTAAAGCGACGGCACCACCGCGGCCCAGGCCCGCGCATACTGGCGCAGGTACGCATCCTGCTCGATGCGGCCGGTGAAACGGACTCTGGCGCCAATTCCCAGTTCACGGATCAGGGCCAGGATCGGGCTTTTTTTCTTGGGCATGCCCACCACCACCAACCGCAACTGGGGATGGGTGGGGAGCAGGTCGGCCACGGCCCGCAAGAGAATGTGCAGCCCTTTCAAGGCAATGTCCGAACTGTTGGTGGCGATCAAGCGATAGGGTTCCCGTTCCACACCCGGTAAAGGATGGAAAAGCTGGGTGTCGATCCCATTGGGCACGACGCTGAAACGATGGGCGGGAATCTGAAATTCGCGACTGATATCTTCTCTGGCTTGGTCTGAAACGGTGATGATGCGCCGCAAGGTGGGCGCCACCCGTTTTTGCATGCCGATAAAGCTGTACCAGCGTAAATGTTTGAATTTTTTCCAGAGCACCGTTTCGGCGCGCACGGCCAGGTCACGATCCACGGTGATGGGATGGTGGATGGTGGCCACCGTGGGTATGCGTTGGGCAATGGCCCACACGCCGTAAGAGAGGCTCTGGTTGTCGTGAACGATGTCGTAGCCATTGCGCGATTTGAGCTGTTGATAAGCACGCAGGCCGAATGTTAACGGCTCGCTGAAGCCCATGGTGCTGACCCCGATCCACTCGAGCATGTTGATGGGATTGCACAACTCCCGCACGGTGGGGGTGCGGAACAGTGCTTCGGGATTGTACAGGTCCAGGCTGGGCAGCCGGTGCAACCGGGCGCCGTTGTCCAGCACCGGGTAGGGCGGGCCTGAAAGGACATCCACTTGGTGGCCGAGTTGACAAAGCGCATGACTCAGATGGCGCACATAGACCCCCTGGCCGCCGCAATGCGGGTTGCCGCGGTAACTGAGCAATCCGATGCGCAAGGGGCGGTCGGGCGGCAATGGAAACAGGGTAGGGTCGGACAAAGGCGTCACCATGGGTTAGGACTGTCGTATTCGCAATCGATTCCCCAATTGCGCATTTCAAACCGATTCAGATATCCGGATGCCGTTTCAGAATCAAGTGTTTTGTGTTGATTTCAGTCGATCAGGCCCATCAGGCCATTGACACCTATTCGCATAGCTATTACAAATAGTCATACTTGTATCCAAAGTTATGGAGGTAATCATGCGGACAATACAGATGACCCTTGATGATGACCTGGTGGCCAAGGTGGATGATATTTCCAGAGTGCTGAAAACATCTCGTTCGGCCTTTACCCGCGATGCATTGCGCGAAGCTGTGCGACGGTACCAACGCGAACAACTTGAGGCGCGACATCGCAACGCATACGCGCGCTATCCGGTCAGCAAGGACGAATTCAGCGTATGGGAAGACGAGCAAGCGTGGGGGGATGAATGAAGCGAGGCGAAATCCGCTGGTACAAATTCAACTCGCCCGATAAAAGGCGTCCGGTTTTGATTCTGAGCCGTAACGCCGTCATTGAATATCTGGGAGAGATCACTGTGGCACCCATTACCACTACCGTTCGAGATATCCCCAGCGAGGTTTTTCTCTCCGCGGCCGAAGAGGGCGTACCCACCAATTGCGCCGTCAACTTCGATCATATCCAGACGGTATCCAAGGCTAAGATAGGCGCCCTGATTACAGCGTTGCGTCCCTCCAAGATGGAACAAGTCAGTGAAGCCATTGCGTTTGCCCTTGATTTATAAAAAATAAAGCGGGGCCCGTTGGAACGGGCCCCGCGGATCATGGGTGGCGTGAACGCAGATGTCTTCCTATTCGATCACTTCACCCTTGATGACCAGAAGTTCGACACCGGTGGGCACGGCACCCACCAAGTCGGTTAGGTCTGAGTCATATTCGAGGGTGGGTGCGCCCACTGCCTCTTCGTTGTCGAAGGTAATTCCCGAAGGATCTTCGACCTCGGACATGATTAGCGCCTCTTCAATGCCTTTGATCACATAGTTGTTGCTATCGGCATCGGTGAGCTGCGTGCCGTCGGCCAGGTTGATCAGGGGCTCCCACTCACCGCTATCCTGATTACAGGCCCACGGCATGTTCAACGAGAAGCCGTCGTACTCGATGCGGAACTTCTTGCCATTGTGGGTGGCGTCGCTGTTGGCGTCATTGGCCGTGGCATGGGTATAGGCAAAGGAGAGGGGCGGGTCAAAGGAGGCAAAATTGCCCTCTGCGTCCTCCACCGTGACATACTGGTTCCACTGGTCTACGCCGGTGTTCCAGGTGTAGTAGGTTTCGGCATTATTCGCCTGCCAGCTGTTTTCGGCGGTATACTCAGTCACGGTCAGCGGTCCTATGTGGTAGCCCCATTGGAAATTAGTGCCGGTGAGGATTAAACCCGTATCGGTCATGGTGACGGGTATGGTGTGTCCCGCATCGGCATACAGCAGCATGGTTTCGGCGTCGAAATAGAGTGTCTTTAGCGTTTGGCTGGACCAATAAGCGCTCTGGGCCGCAGACGAACCGTCGATGACTGTCTGATCGATGGGCAGACCCAGCGTAAACGACCAGGTGTAGAGGATCAGGTCCTCGGCCTCGCTGGGGCTCAGGGTCTGTTCGGTGTGGTAATACACCGTGCTGGCATCTGTCGGCGGAATGGCGGGGGTGCTGGGGTTAAAATCATCATCGATATAAAGACTGCCTAAGCGTAAGTACGCCTTGAGTGCTTCGCACCAGGCCCCTTCCCACTGCTGGAAGGTGACGACGGCATGGTACTCGGGGTCACTGACCAAGTAATAGGAAATCTGGCCATTATTGTTCTGGTCGCGCGCTCCCAACGTAATAAAGGTATCGCTGTCCCTTTCCCAGGCAACGATCCGCTCGCTGCAGCCCGACTCGTCGCAGGTACTCTTGGAGAATTCCACGCCGTCCAGATCACTCAGGGGCATGTTGCTGGCGGTGTGTTTGGTCAGCTTGCCGGCCGAGCGGAAGACCGTATATTCCGTGCCATCCATTTTCCGGACCGTGTCGCCATGGGCCAGAGTGATGTCGTTGTTGTTGGTCCACAAGCCGTAATAGCCTACATAGCCGTTTTTGGTGCCTGACGCGATATCGAACTCGATGGGGAAACCTGAGTCGCGGCTGATCTCCGCGCCGGTCTCGGCATTGAATAATTTGTAGCGGAACACCCGATGCCTGAGATTATCCTTGGCATACACAGTGGGTACAGCACCAATGGTTTCCTTGAAATGGGTTTCGTTAAAAGCGATCTGCGAAATGGTGGCATCGGGAAGCAAGCCGCTTTCCCAGTCAGTCTCCTGGTCAGAGACATAGGCATTGCCCTGGGTTACATCGGCATTGGCCTCTACACGCACTTTGCAGTGGCTTTCATAGTCGCCGCCGCCTTCGTCATCGACGTTTTCGATGACCACATTGCCATCCTCGGCGCTGACGCTCAGAGCCATCTGCATGACTTCAAGCCCATCTGCAACCAGGTTGCCTTTAAAATGGGCCTCCATGGCGCCGTAGGGATATTGGTCGCTGACGCCCTCGCTCACTGTAAAATAGCCGCGCACCAGCATGGGCTGGTCCCCAGGGCCATTCACATAGAGCCAGATCTTGATGATCATGGGGTCGTCGTTGCTCGCGCGGGTCACATCCACGATGATCTCCATCAGCGATTCGGTGGTGGTGGAGGTGGTGCTGCCGCCCGACTGGCTCTCCTGGCTCTCATCCTTATCGCGCACCAGGGCTTTGTAGGGGCCTTGGTTGACGAAATTCGTATAACCGGTATCATTACATACCCCCAGAATGGTGTTGATCATGTCCAGGGCATCGGTGTCATCCACCCAGGAGCGCTTCACCGCGTTGGTGTAATCGGTGCCGGCATCGTTATAGGCGCCGCGGCTAAGGGCAGCGCGCAAGGAGCGGGCCGCCCGGGCACTGCCGGCGCCATCTTCGGCATTGGACAGCTGAATGCGATCGGGAAGGGTCAGCGCGCTCACATCACCGGTGGCGGTACCGCCGCCACCGCCGCCACCGCCGCCGCAGGCCGACAGCAGAAAAAGGGTCGCCGTCAACAGGGTCAGGCCCCAGGCGGCGCGTTTTGAAGATTGCCACGAAATTTTCTGAAACATAAATACTCCTCCTAAATTTGTTAAGATGAAAAGAACGATAGGACCGACATCTGCGATTAACGGCACATCAATGAGCAAGGGGTGTGCCAGCAACCCAGGAACGAGGGGTAGAAAAAAGAAATCGCTTTAAATCCGGAAAGATGAATCTTTCGCGCCAAAACGGCCCCTATCGCCCGGCGCCATTTTCCCGCCGCCGATGTTCTACTTGCCGAACAGCGCGTGTTCGGAAAACCGAACCCTTGACGGCAAGGGTTGCGGCAACGCCCGAAAGCATGCGAAGATCGACCCCAATGAGGAGATCTATTATTGATGCACTTCCCTGAAATGGTTCGAATCACCGAAGTCGGCCCCCGCGATGGCTTGCAGATGGAGCGACGCGTGGTACCCACCGCCACCAAGCTGGATCTGATCGCCGGTCTGGTCGCGGCCGGCCTGACGGCCATCCAGGTGGCGGCCTTTGTCCATCCTGAAAAAGTCCCCTCCATGGCCGACGCCGAGGCGCTGATCGCGGCATTGCCCCGGAACGACAAAATAGACTACAGCGCATTGACCTTGAATCTTCAAGGCGTGGAACGGGCCTGCCGCACGTCGGTACCCTGGATTGAGATCTCCCTCTCGGCCAACGACACCCATAGCCGGCGCAATACGGGTCTATCGACGGCCCAGGCCCTCGCGGAAAGCGGCCCTATGAGCACCGCGGCCGTTCGCACCGGCCGCAAGGTGCGGGCCAGCATTCAATGTGTCTTCGGATATAGCGGCCCCACGGACGTTGCCTTGGAAGAAGTAGCGCGGATAGCCGCTATATTAATCGGCCAGGGCGCCGACCTGCTGGTGCTGGCCGATACCACCGGCATGGCCGCGCCGCCGGCAGTGAGCCGCATGCTTGAAATCGTCATGCCATTGGCCGGGGCCGTACCGGTGGGGTTGCACTTGCACGATACCCGCGGTCTGGGCCTGGTCAACGTCATGACCGCACTGGGGCTGGGAGTCTCTCATTTTGATACCTCGCTGGGCGGTTTGGGTGGATGCCCGTTCATTGAAGGCGCGGCCGGCAACATCGCCACCGAAGACACCCTCTATTTACTCCATACCCTGGGGATCAATACCGGAATCGACGCAGGCAAGGTGGTGGCCTGGAGCCGTCGTCTGAGCGACTTTTTCGGCCGGCCCCTGCCGGGCAAGATCCACCGCTTGCCGTGATTTTTTTCTCATCAAGTTTCTTGCAAACCTGCCGATACATCACATTGAGTCCCCGCGACTGAATCCCGCACAATGGGTTCGGTAGCGCGGTCAAGATGTCTATGTGCTTAAAACTGCGTCGATTTTGCGGAAACGCCTTCAGGAACCCGAATGAACGTTGAAGAGAAAGAGACCATCCTGTTTGTCGATGACGAGGAGAGCATCATCGATATCGCCTATACCTATTTCTCGGGCCGGGGCTATCGGGTGCTCACCGCCAACAACGGCAAAGAGGCGGTTGAACTGCTGGCCTCGCGGCACATCGACTGCTGCTTTACCGATATCAACATGCCCGAGATGGACGGCCTGGAACTGGCCGAGCATATCCGCAAATATGACAACACGATCCCTGTGATCGTCATGACCGGCTATCCCTCCCTGGACAACACTATTCAAACCTTGAAAAACGGTGTGGTCGATTTCCTGGTCAAACCGGTCAACCTGCAGCAGATGGAGCTGTGCGTGCAGCGCGTGTTGCGCGAGCGCCGGCTGTTCATCAAGAACGTGATTTTGAGCAAAGAGGTGGAGGGCAAGGCCCAGCTTGAAAAGCTAAACACCGAGTTGATTTATAAAGTCGAAGAATTAAATATTTTAAACCGGATTATGACCGACTTTTCCGCGTTGCGTGAAAGCAGCGATATCTTCAAGCAACTGGTGGACTTGGCCGTTGAAATTGTGGATGCCGACGCATCCTGCTTTTATCTGTTGAACGATGTCTCAAAAAATCCATTGCCCATTGCCATGGCCGGAACCCATTGCCTTCAAGGTCATGCACCCGACGCCGCGGCCGATGGGGTAGCAGAATCAAACAACAGCGTTTTGGTCGTCTCCGCCGAAGATAAAATTCGCGACCTGATCATGGAAGTGATCCAGGACGATCAGCCGTTGATCATTGCCTCCAATAACGGTTGTCAGCGTTTGCCTAAGCGGTTTCTCTCGTTCATGCTGGTTCCATTAAAAATTCGGACTCGAATCTTGGGCGTCTTGATGGCCGGCATCCACCAGGGACAGCGCCGTTTCAATGAAAAAGATTTATACTATCTCGATTTCATGAGTAAGAAAGCTTCGACGGGCATTGAAAACCTGGCGTTGTACGAGAACATATACAACAACCTGTTGTCGACTCTGTACGCCTTTGTGAAAGCCATCGAAGCCCGCGATCCGTACACCAAGCAACACTCCAGCCGCGTGACCCTGCTGGCTAGTACCCTGGCCCGTTCCGTAGGCTGTTCGGAAGAAGACCGGGAGATTTTAAATGTGGCCGGTCTGTTGCACGACATCGGCAAGATAGGCATTCCTGATGCGATTCTGCTCAAACCCGGGCGGTTGGACGCGGAAGAGTTCCGTATCATCCAGCAGCATCCGGTGATCGGATACGATATAATGGGCCACCTCGGGCTATGGGCGCGTGAAAAGCAGATCGTGCGCCATCATCACGAGCGATTTGACGGCAAGGGGTACCCCGATCAGCTCGTTGGGCAGCAAATCCCTGTGCTGGCACGCATTCTCAGCGTGGCCGATGTCTATGACGCCCTTGCCTCGGACCGTGCCTACCGTGCGCGCATGCCCGAAGACAAGATCCTCGAAATTATGTACGGCGGGGCCGGCACCCAGTTCGACCCCGATATCATCGAAATTTTCCGCAAACTCTACCAATCGGGCGAAATAGCCAAGGTGTTGGCCGACGACAGCGAAAAGATCAAGAATGCAGTCAACGGCTGACGAGAAGCGCTTCCCGCCTATATTTGATCGTGATTTGATAATGGGGAGCTTTCTGCCCCCCGCCCCCACGCATAAGCACTTCTCTATCTCTGCGCCGCAATATCGGTTCGTGTGCGGTATGGTTTTGACCTTCTTCGCGAATTGGATTATAGCACTGCGGACGAAATGAGGCCGAGGGCTTCAGGCACCTGCCCGCAAACAGCATCTGCGTGCCACGGCGCCGGCCCCCAATGAGAAGTTCACCCCAAATTCCTCGATGAAGAACGGGTTGGTTCGGTCCTGGCAATGATCCCCTGGTATGCCCCCACCACCTTACAAGAGTGGTTCCGACGGCTTTTGTCGCCGCGCTCGGCTGTTTTGGTGCTGCTCCTGGCGGTCGTGACCCTGACCGAGTGGCGCTTCGCCTGGATGGAACAGGTCGCCGGCACCTACCTTGTAACCACCAACCGCTATCGCCCCAAGTCTGGCACTGTTTGGGAACAGGGCCGTCAGAGTGATCAGGCCCGTCAGACCCTGGCCCAATATGCCAAAGAGCGGCAGAACGTGCAGCGCGAAGCACAACAGGCGGCATCATTGGCCCAGGTGGTGGCCAACATGGACCCGGAAAAGGGGGCGATGATATCAGCCGAGCATTTTGTCACGCTCTATCTGAAGCTGCCTCCGGTACTCGCTCAGGAAATCGTGTCGCCGTATACCTTGCTGGCCGTTTCGAGTGCCGGGGCGTGGGAGCGTACATTTTTCCAGCGCCAGGACCAGAACCTGTCCATATATCTTCTCGATGCCAAGAATCAAGTGATCCAGCGCATGGCCATTGGACCCGTCCTCATGGGGCATATCGAGCACGGCGAGGTGGCCATCCGGACCGGTTTGGAGCAGCTATCCGATTTTTCCGACAATATCTATCCAGCCGAACTTTTCTTCACCGAGCTCAACGCACTGCCCGAAGAGATGCGTGAGCGGGTGGTGGCCCATCCCGAAGAGCTATTGCGCGTGTCCGGACGTATCCGGCGCATCGGTATATCGGCGGGGACCATGGGGGATGCCGTGGATCTGGGATTTGAAGTGGAGGATCTGGAAGGCCCTAAGGTGATCCTGATGCAAGGGACCCGTGCGGATGTGCGGCGCCTGCAACGCGCCATGGAGGGCGGCTTTTTTGATGAAAAGCCCTCCGGTGGGGAGGCGCGACCATGACCCTGTCGGTGCGCCTGGTGCGCGCGGTGGGTGGATTGACCGCCGCCCTGTTTACCTTAGCCGGTCTAATCGCTGTCGGCGGGGCGCTCTTGCTGTTTGGCATGCTCCGGAATCTGCCCAACATCCCCGAGCCGTTGCAGCGCATTATCGAAACGCCGCCCACGGAAATTTATGCGGCCAACGGCGAACGGATGCTGCAGATCGGCGGGCGCGACTATGTTCCCTTGGGGCAGGTCTCCACGGTTTTTGTGCAGGCTATCTTGGCCACTGAAGACCATCGCTTTTGGGAACATCACGGCATTAACAAATTGAGGATCTTGAAAGCCTTTTGGATCACCCTGGACGGTGGCCATCGCCAAGGTGCTTCCACCATTACCCAGCAATTGGCCAAGAATCTATTTTTCAGCTTCGAGCAAACCTACACGCGCAAGCTCAAAGAGCTGCTGGTCGCCTTGCAGATCGAATCCCAATTCAGCAAGCAGGAGATACTCGAAGCCTACCTCAATCAAATCTATTTCGGGCCGCGCGCCCAGGGGGTGGCCCAAGCCGCCCACCTTTTTTTCGGCAAAACCGCGGCCCAGCTGGATTTGGCCGAGGCGGCCCTGTTGGCCGGATTGCCCAAGTCGCCTACCCGCTACAATCCGCTGCGCCATTTAGAGCGCGCCAAAGCCCGTCAGCGTGTGGTGCTCGGGCGAATGGTGGCGGCTGCTTTTATTTCGGCCGACCAAGCGGCTGCGGCCGAAACCGAGACCCTGACATTCCGGAAGCAAGGCGGCGACGGCCGCATGGGTGATTATTTTGTGGACTGGGTTCTCAAGAGTCTTGAAGAGCGCTATGGCCCCCAAGTGGTGTACCATGGCGGCTTGAAGGTGACCACCACCCTGGACCCGCTATTGCAACAGATGGCCCAAGATTCGGTGACAGGTGGCTTGGAAGAGCTGGAAAAAAACTTGCGCGGCACTGCGCAAAAGGGCAGCGAGGGCAACGGCCCCGACGACGACCGCGTCCAGGCGGCCCTGGTGGCCATCCAGGTCAATTCAGGGGCCGTTAAAGCCATGGTGGGCGGCCGAGATTATGCGGGAAGCGAATTCAATCGGGCGGTGGAGAGCAATCGCCAACCCGGTTCTGGCTTCAAACCATTTCTTTACTATACGGCCTTTGAAAAGTTGGATGTGACGCCGGCGACCGTGATGGTCGACAAGCCGGTGAAAGTACCGGTGCCGGGGGCCCCGGATTGGCGTCCCGTCAATTTCCGGCGCGAGTTTCAAGGCCCGGTGATTATCAAAAAAGCGTTTTACGAATCGATCAACACGGTGGCCGCCCAACTGGTCGCCCAAACCGGCCCGGAAGCCGTGATCGCCACCGCGCGACGCTGCGGCATTGAGAGTCCATTGGCACCCGTTTTCTCCGTGGCCTTGGGGAGTTCGGGTGTGAGCCCCCTGGAAATGGCCTCGGCCTTCGGCACTTTTGCCGCTGGAGGAGTGCACTATCCCCCCTTTGCCATTTGGCGCGTGGAAGATGCGTATGGCCAGGTGCTCGAGGAACACATTGTCAGTGGCTCCAAGGCACTAAACAGCCAACTGGCCTTTCAGGTGGTGGATATGATGCAATCCGTCGTGGATGAAGGCACCGGGGAGATCGTTCGCCGATTGGGCTTCACCAAACCGGCGGCCGGCAAAACAGGCACCACCAATGGGTACAAGGATGCCTGGTTCACCGGTTTTACACCAGCGTTGTGTTCATCTGTATGGGTCGGATACGACCGCGAGGAGGGGCTTAAAGACCTCCACGGCAGCGGTATCACTGGCGGCCGGGGGGCCGCTCCCATCTGGACGCGATTTATGACCAAGGCCACAGAAGGCGAGCCGCCCAGGCCGTTCCTGCAACCGGCCGGCATTCATATGCAGGCCGTCGACCCGCGGACCGGTCAGCCGGTGGAAGACGAGAGCGATCCGGCCGAGAGGGTGGCGTTTAGAGAAGGGCAGGGGAAATAAGAAGTAAAGTTGAAAGATGAAAGTGGAAAGGTTGAGTTGACCGATTAACATGAATGCTGTTTTCCGCCATATGGCTGTCCGTCTTTGGGTTACCGCGCTGGGCGGCGGTTTGATCTGTATGGCCTTGCTGCCCCATTGGCAGCGGGCGCTGGGGCTCTCCATGCTCTATGTCCCGGTAGTGGCTGTTCTGGCGGGATGCTTCCTGGCAATCGGTTGGCTGATGAATCGGTTGGGATTGGCTTTGGTTCGCCGGCAGGTATCCGAAGCCTCGGTTTGGGAGCGGGCCGGCATGGGGGCCGAAGCGCAGAGTGCTTTTGAACGGGCCAAGGCGGTCTATGATGGCTTTTGGCTCTCTCCGCACCAACGGCGGCGTTGTGCCGACTGGGTGGCTATGCGGCTGGCGCGCTTCAACCTGACCCAGGCAACCAGGGACCGCCAAGACCACGCCATGGTGCTCTCCTACCTGCACGCCCATCCTGAGGATGATGCCGTGGCCCTGGCCTGGCTCGAAGAGGCCTTGCGGCGGGAGCGTCATTCAGCCGAAGAGCACGAGGTGGCGGCGCGGGTTGGCGAAGCCCTGGACGACAACGATCAGATCCAACGGTTGCTGTTGCAGCTTTATTTATCCGATCGGCGCGCGGACTTTGACGCCATGCAAACCTATCGCCGGGTATGGCAGCAGGGTGATCTGCCCGATGCGTCGATCCGAATGTTGGCGCAACTCCTGTTGAACGAATCCATTATCAACGATTGGGCCTTGCGGGTTTACCTGCGGGGCTACGAGATGGGGGATCCCCACTGCCTGGAGGGGATCGCGGCCGGTGAACGCTTGCTCGCCACTAATGCCAACAACCGCCGCGATCTAACCGCGGCCAGGGAAATCCTATCCGCGTTTGATGAAACTCAACGCCGCAAGCTGACCCGCCCCTTTGAAACCCAGGAAGCGCCGACGGCAATTCGGGTCGAGAGACGACCGGGGCCATCCCTGGCGGTTGCCACCCGGCGCGGTTCCCTGGCGCTCGCAGCTTTGGCGTCGCACGGCCTGCGCCGAACTCTGGCCACCATGCAACACTATTTACTTGCCGCGGGAAGGTTGTGGCACGAGTCGGCCGCGGTGCGCGGCGTCACCGCCTACACAGCCATCGGCGCGGCGGTCGTTATTTTCGCTATCGCCGGATGGCGCACCATCGATCGGCAGCCGGAAACAGACCCCGCGCCAACACCGGCCGCCGAAGTCACCCCTCCGCCGGTGGCCGATCCGTTTACGATTCAAGTGGCCGCCTACCTTAAGCCCGAAGACGCCCAGCGCTTCGTGGATCGGCTCAAACAGCAGCAAATCGACGCTTTTTGGAACAAGGCTACGAGCGCCAACCGCACCTGGTACCAAGTTAAGGTCGCTCACTTCGCCACCCGGGACGATGCCCAAAAGTATGGCGAAGCGCTCAAATCCAAAGGGTTGATCGACGACTTCTACGTGGCCAACTACTCTAAATGAGGCAAGGAATTCTTATTCCGCGGGTCAAATACTTCCCGAAAAGCCCATGTACTGGTCGTATTTGGGGTGCATGCTGTTGCCGTCGCCATCGATACCTTTGAAGGTGAACTCCAGGTGGGAAGGATCGATGGTGGCGTTTCCCGTTGCGTTTTGGTCGACGGTAAAGCGCACGAGGGCAGTGTAATATTTTTCGTCGTAATAGATATCGGTGGGGTAGGGGCTGATCCGCGTTTCGGTGTCCGGGATTTCAAGGCCGAAGTTGTAGTCCATGCCAGGCCCGTTGCCTGCTGCGCGGGTGATGGTCCAGTTCAGGGGGTTTTCCACAGACTCGCGATCCATGTTTTTGTTGAATTGGAACAGCATACTGAAGCTCTGGCTGGCATTGGCATTGGCCATATAATCGCTCAGTCCCGCCACCACGCTTTTTGGAGGCAGGTAGTAGGCGAATGAGCTGTCCGCCCAGGCGAACAGAATTTTCGGCTGGGTCATTTTGTTGATATACTCGTCCAGGGTGCCGGCCAGGGACTCGTCCTTCTCGGCCAAAAACTCTTGGATCTCCGTCGCTTTTTCCAAATTTCCGGCATCGGCGTAAGTGTATCCCATTTCAGCATAGGCGTCGTAGAACTTCTCATCCTTTTGAACCGCGCGTTCGAACTGCTTGATGGCTTCCGGGTATTTTTTTTGGGCGGCCAGGGCTTGGCCCAACCCGAAATAGCCGTTGGCGCTGCTCTGATTCAACTCGATCACTTTGCTGAATTGGGTGGCTGCATCCTCATAACGTCCAGCCTTCAAGTAAGCTTGCCCCAGAGAGTAACGGTTGTTGCCGTCTTCATAATTGCGCACGGCGTCTTCATAAGCCGTGATGGCCTCGCCGGTGCGTCCTTCGCCGAAATAGAGGTTGCCCAAGGCGGTGTAAAGTGTGTCGTCGTTGGGATGCAATTGGATGGCTTGCTTGTATGTCTGGATGGCATTGTTGGTTTCACCGAGTTTGAGCTGGCTCATGGCCAGATACTTGGCGGCATCCACGGCATAATCGGAGTAGGGAGCAAGGCCAAAGGCCTGTTTAAATGCGAGGGCTGCGCCTTTGTAATCTTTATCCACATACTTATTGATGCCGTTGCTCAGCGATTGGTTGGCCAGCGACTCCATATTCGCCGATTGATTGTTGACGGTATCGAAAATCGTTTCGGCCGAAGCCGGGGTAAAGATATCCATGCGCGTCCCCCTGTTCAATGTATGTATCCAAGATGGTATCGGCTGTTGGAATCTGAACTTTAGGGCCTGGAATATTTGCAGTGAAAGTTTTGGAGGATGCGCCGGCCGCCCAGAGGTTAGGGAACCAACCAGACGGCCGAGTTTCTGGCTTTTTGAACGATCTTGCGCGCGACGCTGCCGGAAAACAGGCTTTTGGGCATAC
>JBAQGR010000622.1:0-7336 GCA_049287895.1 Desulfatitalea sp. | reverse complement strand
GATATGCTTCACGAGCGGTCAACTCGTAGAGCGATTTTTGTTGTTCATTAGTCCATAATGCTTTTTTAATTTTCTTTTCCTTGTCGAGTTCCTTTTTTGTCGCACGAACAAGATTCATTTCCTTTATCGAGTCTGTTTTATCAAGGTATTGGATAAATGCTCTATATAAATGAAAACGTTCAGCTTTTGATTCACGAAATTTTTTCAGCAGCACAGCTCCGGTGCGGTTAGAGGCATCAGCCTCATCTCCTTCCAAATACCCTGCTCTTCCATTCCAAGGCGAAAGAATCGGCGTCGGCCGATACTCCTTAAGAAAAAACCTATCCAAATTGTCCCGGGTCAAAGCCGTTCGCAAGACGAATTGCTCACCCTGCCATCGGCCTGCGGCCAGTGAGTCTTTCTGCTCAGCAACCAAGCGCAGGATGCCGAGAGCCTTGAGGTAGTGAGATAGAGGAGTCGGGGTGCAGCCGCAAAGAATATGTTCGTGCATTATGCTTGTTCCTCCTTTTTCGCCCCTGATGCGCGCCAGTCCGCAACCCGCACCAGAGCTTCAAGCCAAGCCAGCCGAAAGGGCCCATATGTATCGAGCAGTCGTTGAGTGCGCGCAGTCCAGGACGGTCCCATGGCCCCCTCGCCAAGCTCCATAAGGTCGAGCTGCAGTGGGGTTTGCAGTACGGTTTCATCCTCTGAAATCTTGAATTCCGGCAGCTCTTCTCCTTCCCATATGCCGCGGGCATAACGGGGGCCGAAGGGTGGGGTGGGCTCTTTCTCTCCAGGCATGGCTCGAAGGGAAAGCCTCACCTTGCCGTGATGAGAGGCAATCAGATAAGCCACCAAGTCAGCATTTTCCATATCGCCTGATTGTTTCAACCAAGCCAGCATCGATGCCAATTCATGACGAAAATGCTTTCTCTGATGACGACGTCGAGAAGGAGATTTGGCTAGAAGAGGGGCCCTCTGTCCTGCCTCTTCAATCTGGCAATCGTGCATCGTTGCCTGAAAAACAGCATGTGCTTTGCCGACGTCATGCCATCGGGCGGCACGGATAACTGCCCCTTGCCCCTCAACCTCTCCTATTGACCGGCAAAGCTTGATGGCGGCATCTTCCGTGTCAGTAAGATGGGCCGACAACTCCACGGCACCCGTGAGCCGGCTGCGCCAGTCGGCCCCGTAGGTTTCAATTGTGCGATTTGCCATGGATTGTGCGATGGCCACTACAGGTCTGGAAGAGGACGCCATAAAACCGAAGCGTTCTGAATATCCGCCAGCCGATGTATCGAGCATCAGGACGTTACCGGGCCGCACGTTTCCCTTAAACTGCTTCCATTGGCCATCCAAGCTGTCCCACCGATACACCCTTTTTTCCTGCTTGCGAACACGCTCCAACAGTACTTTTGCCTGGCCGAGCGAGGCTCGGCAAAGCTCTTCTCCCAGGGGGTGCGGTTGCTCATCTACCCCTAAGGACAAATCGCGCCAGAACATCTGTGCGTCAAGATCGTCGGCATCACGTATATAGGGCGAGATATCGACGTCAAATCCTGAAAGGTCTGGTTCAGTATTGAACAGTTCTCGGAGATCCTTTGCCCGTAAAACTGGGTGAATGGGGGCTGTCGCATCTGTAGCCGGTAGATCGGCGGCACTTGCGCTCCCCAGGCCGTTTAGCTTGGCACGAGATTCGGTAATTGATTCCCTATCGTAGGGGTTTTCCAGTTTCCCGTCCTGTTCAAAGTCAATCCAGAATACTTCGGCCCCCCCGAAATCATTTGCCTCGCCATAACGATTGCAACGACCAAAGCGCTGCACAAGTGACGACCACGGCGCTACTTCCGTGAACAGCAGACGGCTTGTTATGTCCACACCGGCTTCCACCGCCTGAGTAGCTATGATTATACGCCCTGGCCCATTTTCGGCAGGACTTTCAGATAGCTTCGCATTCAGCTTTTTTCGCTCCCTAAGCCGGAAACGGGAGTGGACCAGAAATGGTTCTGCCAAATGTTTTTGACGATCCAAAGCCTCTAAAACGGCTTGCGCCCGCTCAATCGTGTTGAGTACTACCAGCGTATTCGTCCCAGCAACATGCTTCTCAAAAATCTCTTTGGAAAGAGCATCTGCATATGCCTTCGCCGACTGCTTTTGATTTTCTGCTGTCAGCATCACGGAAGACCTATTTAAACTCTTAACAGCAGCCCACCGTTTCTGGACACAGTCACTCATTTGCTCCTTCGAGTTCAATTTAAGATGCTGCAAATTTTCAAAATGCGCGTGTAAATCAACTGTATCCAGCCAACTGGGATTGAGTGTCGCCGATACCCAGATACTGCGACTTGCAAAAGCGACATTAAATCGCCGGCGGAATGCCTCAATCTGTGCCGATGTCGGTAGGCCGGCGCCCATTAATTGGATTTCGTCATATACCCACAACGCATCGTTATGAAGCAACCCAAAATGAATAGGCCATTTATAACGACTCATGCCATATCCTCGCATAAGAGCGCGAGAAAGGAGCATATCCTGTGTTCCGATGAGGATCATGTCCTTTTCAGGATGAAGCTCCCATTCCTCATCCACCTCACCCCCCATCAACAAATGCACGGTTGGCTGCCCTAACGGCGGATTCCGGTAAAAGGAGCCGGCTCTTTCTAACCACAACCTGACACTGGAAAAGGTCTGTTCCACAAGCACGCGCATCGGTAAGCAATAAACCAGTCTTCTTGGTGTATCCTTATCTTTTTTTAGCCGTTTGTAGAGCCATGCCACAACCACACCGGCCGTTTTTCCCAGGCCTGTAGGAATATCCAGTAAATCAGGCCACGGTTCATTTGCCAGGCGCTCCTGGTAAGGATAGGGGGCTTCCGATATTCTCGTTATTTCTTTGAAAAACGTTTTGTAATCCATGCTGTCCATAGCCCGTTTCCTTTGTTTATTTTCTGGACCACTAAATTCCGTAACCCAGCGTTCTCACGTCCCACTCTCCGAATCCGCTGGCTGCCGTTGTTTTGGAACGCGACGAAGCATGCCTCCGAGGTTTTCGATCTCACAATACTAAACCATCCCCACCTCCACCCTCACTTTATGCCACACCCCGGTCCGCGAATCGATTTCAACCACCCGGCACTCCAACCGCGCCCCTTGCTCCAGCAACCGGCTGATGTGCTTGTTGTCCGAGCGCGGTACGTAGCCCAGCTTGGCCTTGGCCAGGTGGATCTCCACGGCAAAGGGGTCGTGGGGGTTGCGCGGCTCGCGGGTCAGTTTGAGTGAGGCGCCAGGACGCAGCCGGCGCACCAGGGCCGGGCCGTCGTAGTACTGGAAGCCGGCGATGGAAAAGCGGTTGAGCAGCAGACGGGACGGAGGCGCCTGGGCCGCAGGTGAGGCCACGGCCGGCCGGCGCAGTGCGGCAGCCAGAGGTATGGCGCCGATGATTTTGAAGAAATCTCGGCGGGTAGTGGTGGTCATGGGAACCTCCTTAGGTTTTGAAAGAGGCGCGGTTGCAGCAGGTTCAAAACGGAAACCGGCAACTATTCAGGGTCCTTCATATCAGAGGCGGTGGGACAACCAGGTTCCCAGGTTCAACTTTTTTTGCTTTTTCTCATCCGCTCCTTTTGCACCTTATTGATATAGCGCTGCCATTTTGGCGACCTCGGACCGGATGTCGTCCCGCAGGGCCTGGGGGGCTACCACCTCGCAGTCGGCGCCGAATTGCAGGATTTTCATTTTGATTTCACGGAAATCGGCGGCGGGCAGGGTCAGTTCCAACCCGCCGCCGGGCAGTTCGGTGAAGGCTTGGCAAGCGTGCCAGTGCTGTTCGCGGACCCAGCGGGCGCGGAACGCGGAAAAACGCAGGGTGACCGGCGTGGTTGCATCGCCGCGAAACAGGCCGAAGGCGTTTTGCAGCATGGGCCGCCATTCGTTTTCCGGCCGCGCATCGAAGCTTTGGTCCAGGGTTGACAGCGCGTTCATGCGCGCCAGGTAGAAGTTGCGCCAGGCCTCGCGTTGGCGGCACCAGGCGACCAGTACCCAGGAAGCGTTATAGTGCAGCAGGTGGTGGGGTTCGACCTCACGGTGGGTGATGGTATCGGTTTGCGGGGAGTGATAGTCGAAACGCAGCAGCCGGTGTCGCAGCAAGGCCCAGGCGGCCCGGCGGAAGGTCTCCTCCTGGGCCGGGGAGAACCCGCTCCAGACGGCCGAGAAGGCTTGTTCGGCGCATTCGCAGGTGAACCCGATGCCGTGCGCGCCGGCAAAGATCTTCTCCCTGAGGTGCTCCAGCTCCCGGCTGATGAAGCCGCCGGCGGTTTGTTCCAACAGGCGGCGGGCCGTGAGCAGGCAGAGCACCTCCTGTTGGCTGGCCGGAAGGCAGGGCAGTTCGTACAGATCCACGGTGTAATGATACCCTTTGTGGGCGGAATCGTATTCCAGGGGTGCGTTGAAGCGGTCGCGCAGGCAGTTGATGTCCCGCTGGGCGGTTTTGGTCGATACCTCGAAGTGCGCGGCCAGGCGCGCGGCGTTGGGATAACGACTGCTTTTGGCCTGCTCGTGGAGCCAGAAGAGGCGCTCCAACTGAGGAAAAATCGGCATGGGCGTCACCTGGGCTTTTCGGGGTGGGATCATTTGAATAGCACAGCACTTATAGCATAAAAATATAAAAGGATGTGGCCTGCGTCACAAAGCTTGAATTTCGCGCAGGGGACAATTACGCTTGACTGGAAAAACGATTCAACCGGAGACCATATCCGGGTTTTGCCAGTGCGGGCAAATCAAAAAATTGAAGGATTTCGGGGTCAAGGCGCGGGTGGGGCGCTCAAGGATCGCGCCAAAGAATAGATAGGGATTGGGTTTGCCCGAAGAAACCCGCGGGCCAGTCAAATACCCTTAGAAAATATCGGCTCTTTTATCAATCCGTTCCCTTTTCCTTTGCCGTCCGCCGGGGCCCTGATTTCTGGGCAACCCTATATGCCCAGCTACCCACCAACCCGCCAATCAGATCAGCCAATAGATCCGCAACTTCGGCGCTGCGTTCGGGGACAAAGGATTGGTGCCACTCGTCGCTGAGGCCGTACAGGGCCGTCAACAACGTGGCCATCAGCACCAGCTTGAGTGGGTGCCCTTGCCAATCGCGCAGCGTATTCAAGGCGCGGCAGAGCAATACACCCAGAAGGGCATAAACACCGGCATGCAGAAACTTATCGATATAAGGCCAATGGGGGACCACATCGGGCGCGGCAAAGGCGGATTGCACGAAGATGATCGCGCACCATACGACAACAGGCAGCCAGTAGCTGAGAAACCGTCTCACCACCCAAAATCCAAGGTCAACTTCCGCTGGCGCACATTATCCAGCACCCGCTGCTCGAATTCAGCCATGGGTATGCCTTGTTTCACCTGACCGTCCAGGGTGCGCACCGAGATGGTGCCGGCTTCTTTTTCCTTGGCGCCGCAGGTGAGAATCAACGGAATCTTGCCGATCTGGGCATCGCGCACCTTTTTGTTCAGGCTCTCGGAGCGATAGTCCACTTCGGTGCGCAGGCCGGCCTTCTCCAGGCGGGCCGCCACGCCGCGGGCAAAGGGCAGCAGATCGTCGTTGAGGGGCAGGATGCCGGCCTGCACCGGCGCCAGCCACAGGGGGAACTGACCGGCGAAATGTTCCACCAGGATGCCGAAGAAGCGCTCGATGGAGCCATAGATGACCCGGTGGATCATGATGGGCCGGTGGCGCTCGTTGTCCGCCCCCACATAGGTCAGATCGAAACGCTCGGGCAGATTCATATCCAACTGGATGGTGCCGCACTGCCAGGTGCGGCCCAGGGCGTCTTTGATGTGAATGTCGATTTTAGGGCCGTAGAAGGCGCCATCGCCCGGGTTGACTTTATAGTCGGCGCCATAAGCTTCCAGCGCCGCTTTCAGACCGTCGGTGGCCACGGCCCACTGCTCTTCGCTGCCGATGGACTTGGCCGGCCGGGTGGAGAGCTCCAGGTGGAATCCCAGGCCGAAGGTGCTGTAGATCCGGTCCACCAATTTCAGAACTCCCAGAATTTCTTCCTGAATCTGGTCCGGCGTCATAAAGATGTGGGCATCGTCCTGGTGAAAGGCCCGGACGCGGAACAGGCCGTTGAGCACGCCGCTCAGTTCGTGGCGGTGCACCAGACCCACTTCGCCGGCCCGGATGGGCAGATCGCGGTACGAGGTGTGTTTGCGGCCGTAGAGCAGCATGCCGCCGGGGCAGTTCATGGGCTTGATGGCGTAGTCGGTCTCGTCGATGACGGCGGTGTACATGTTTTCGCGGTAGTTTTCCCAGTGGCCGCTGCGCTCCCACAGTTTGCGCTGGAGCAGGATGGGGGTCTTGGTCTCCACGTAGCCGGCGGCACGATGCTCTTCGCGCCAGTACTCCATCAAGGCGTTCCACATGGCCATGCCCTTGGGATGGAAAAAGGGCATGCCCGGCGCTTCGTCGTGAAAGCTGAACAGGTCCAGGGCCGTGCCGATGCGCCGGTGGTTGCGCTTGCGCGCCTCTTCGAGCAGCGTTACATAGGCGCTCAACTCTTTTTTGTCGAAGTAGGCGGTGCCATAGATACGCTGAAGCTGGGCCTTGCTCTGATCGGCGCGCCAGTAAGCGCCCGAGGCTTTCATCAGTTTAAAGGCTTTGACAAAACCGGTATGGGGCACGTGGGGCCCCCTGCACAGATCGGTAAACTCCCCCTGGCGATACAAGGAGATGGTGCCGTCCTGCAGATCCTGGATCATCTCCAGTTTGTAGGGTTCGTTCTTGTAGACATTGAGGGCGTCGCTCTTGGAGACCTCCTGGCGCTGGATCGGCATTTTCTCCTGCACGATCTTTTTCATCTCCGCCTCGATGCGGTCGAACGCCTCCTCGGAGATCGGCGGCATGTCGATATCGTAATAGAACCCTTCGTCCACCACCGGTCCGATGGTCAATTTGGCCTGGGGATAGATACGCAAAATCGCCTGGGCCATCACATGGGCGGCGCTGTGGCGCATGATCTCCAGGGCCTCTGGTTCCTTGGTGGTAATGAAGCGCACGGGGCTGTCCCGGTCGATGATGCTGAATAGATCCTTTTTGAGGCCATCCAGTTCCATGACCACGCAATTGCGGGCAAACCCTTCGGAGATGCTTTGGGCCACCTCAAAACCGGTGGGGGGGTGGTCAAATTGCTTTAAGCTCCCATCAGGAAGTGTTATAGTCACCATCTTAAAAACGCCTTTTTGGTTATTAATTATTGGTTACCCATCGATAAATCGACTGAAGTAGGAGAAATACCCCAGTGGGTCAAGAGAAAAATAGAGCACCATCTTCCCAACCCAATTACGAGCTGATCGACAGCGC
>JBAQGR010000621.1:0-2464 GCA_049287895.1 Desulfatitalea sp. | reverse complement strand
TGGACGGCCAGGTGGCCCTGATCACCGACGGGCGATTTTCAGGCGGCACCCGTGGCGCAGCCATCGGCCACGTGTCCCCCGAAGCGGCCCAGGGCGGGCCGATCGCGCTGGTCCAGGAGGGCGATATCATCGCCATCGACATCCCCGGGAAGCAAATTCTTCTCAAAGTGGAAGAGGCCCAATTGGAACGGCGGCGCAGCGCCTGGCGCGCACCTGAGCCGAAGATCAAGCATGGCTACCTGGCACGCTATGCCCGCATGGTCGGCTCGGCGGATGGCGGTGCGGTCGTCCGATAGACTGAATGTTGATGCAATTAAAACGGCGTTAGCCAACGCCAGTTAAATAGGTGACCTACGATGGAACTTACCGGCGCGCAAATATTGATGACGATCTTGAAAGAAGAAGGGGTGGACACCATCTTCGGTTTCCCTGGCGGCGCGGTGATCGACCTCTATGACGAACTGATCCGCGCCGACCTGCGCCACATCCTGGTGCGGCACGAACAGGGGGCCGTCCACGCGTCCGACGGCTATGCCCGGGCGTCCGGCAAAGTGGGGGTCTGCCTGGTCACCTCGGGGCCAGGGGCCACCAACGCGGTGACCGGCATCGCCACCGCCTACATGGACTCGATTCCCCTGGTGATCATCACCGGTCAGGTGCCGACTCAATTGATCGGCAATGACGCCTTTCAGGAGGTGGACATTGTCGGCATCACCCGGCCCTGCACCAAACACAACTATCTGGTCAGTCACGTGGAAGATCTGGCCAAAACGCTCAAGGAAGCATTTCATATCGCCCGCGGCGGCCGCCCCGGTCCGGTGCTAGTGGACATCCCTAAAAATGTGGCCCAGGCCAAGACCGAATATCAGCCGATCACCTCGGTCAACATCAAATCGTACAACCCCACCTATCTTCCCAACGCGAAGCAGCTACAAAAGGCGCTGGAGTTGCTCAAGACGGCGCAGCGCCCGGTGATCTTCGGCGGTGGCGGCGTGATTCTCTCCAAGGCATCGGAAGAGTTGACCGCTCTGGCGCACATGCTGCAGATTCCCGTCACCGCATCGCTCATGGGGTTGGGCGTCTTTCCCGGCTCCGATCCTTTGTGGCTGGGCATGCTGGGCATGCACGGCACCTACCGGGCCAACATGGCCATATCCAACTGCGACTTGATGATCGCGGTGGGCGTGCGCTTCGACGACCGGGTCACTGGCAAAACCGACAGCTTCGCGGCCCAGGCCAAGATTGTGCACATCGATATCGATCCGACAACCATCCGCAAGAATATTCCGGTGGCCGTGCCGGTGGTGGGCGACTGCAAAAAGAGCCTGATCGAGCTCAACCGCATGGTGGTCGAAGAGAAGCTGAACCAGAAGATCCCGCCGAGGGAAGAGTGGATCGATCAGATCACCCGGTGGCGCAATGAATACAAGTTGGCTTATCAGCAGAAGGATATCATCAAACCCCAGTACGTGGTGGAAAAGCTTTACGAACTCACCCGTGGAGAGGCCATCGTGACCACCGAGGTGGGGCAGAACCAGATGTGGGCCGCCCAGTACTACCATTTCGATCGTCCCCAGCAGTGGATTACTTCCGGCGGCTTGGGGACCATGGGCTTCGGTTTGCCGGCGGCCATCGGCGCCCAGGTGGCGTTCCCGCACAAAATGGTGGTGGATATCGCCGGCGACGGCAGCATTCAAATGAACATCCAGGAGATGGCCACCGCCGTGCAGTACGGCTTACCGGTCAAAATCGTCATCCTCAACAACCGGTGCCTGGGCATGGTGCGCCAGTGGCAGCAATTGTTCTACGGCAAACGCTATGCCCATACGATCATGGACCATGCCCCCGATTTCGTTAAATTGGCCGAAGCATATGGAGCCACCGGTTTGCGGGCCACCCGACCGGATGAGGTCGAAGGGATCCTGGCCACGGGGCTGGCCACGGCCGGCCCGGTGATTATGGAGTTCGTGGTGGAATCCGAAGAGTGCGTCTATCCCATGGTGCCGGCCGGCCGGCCGATCACGGATATGCTGTTGGTTTAAAAGATGGGCCTTAACTATCCGATATAGCGTGAAAGGCGAATATGAATCCGGATAAGCATACGTTGACCATGCTGGTGGATAACGAGCCGGGAGTTCTCTCCCGGGTGGTGGGTTTGTTCAGCGGTCGCGGGTTTAATATCGACAGCCTCTGCGTGGCCGAAACCATGGATCCCAAGGTATCGCGGATCACTATCGTCACCCAGGCCAACAAGCCCATGTTGGAGCAAATCGAAAAGCAACTGCGCAAACTGATCAATGTCATCAAACTGCGCGACATGTCCGACGACCGCGCCGTGCGCCGGGAGATGGCGCTGATCTGCGTCCATGCCCGGCCGGAAAACCGGGATGAGATCCTGCGGCTGGTCAACTTGTTCCGGGCCAAAGTCATCGATGTGGCTTCCAATTACTACACCATCGAAGCC
>JBAQGR010000620.1:0-1623 GCA_049287895.1 Desulfatitalea sp. | reverse complement strand
TCTCCTATCGAGCCCAATGCTGGGGCGTGGACCTGGACGCCAAGGAGGAAGAAGAGCATAACCGCAGCATTGCGTTCATGGTACACTTGACCGGGCTGGGCACGATAGGTCAGTAGCGGATCGCTTGCACCCAGCGAACGCGAAAAAGATTGACTTGCACCCTGTTTTCAGGTCTATGGGGGGGTCGTCTTGACCCTGACCCTTATGCACACTTGAGACCGAATGGATCGAAAGATAACATGCCGACCGACAAGATGATACCCGCTTGGTACGTGCTGCACACCAAAAGCCGTTTCGAAAGCGTCGTCCAAGAGGGGCTTCAGAAAAAGACCATCGAGGTTTTCTTACCCAAAATAATCGTTCCCAGCCGGCGCAAAGACCGCAAAAAGATGATTCGGGTGCCGCTCTTTCCGGGGTACCTCTTTGTCCATAGCGACCTTCATCCCCCCCATCACATAGAGATCGTTAAGACCGTGGGCGCTGTCAAACTGATCGGCGACAAACAGGGGCCGCTTTCCGTAGCCGACGAGACCATTCATTCGCTGCAAATCATGGTGGCCAGCGACCAGCCCATCGTTACCGGCACCTTTTTTACCAAAGGAGATAAGGTAATTGTGGTCAACGGTCCCTTTTCCGGCGTCATCGGCACTTTCGAACGCTACCATGGCGTGGGCCGGGTTATCGTCTATATCGAGGCCCTGGGACAGTTTGCCTCGGTGGCGGTCAATGCCGAGGAGGTGGAGCGGGCGCCGGCCGTCCTGGCGTAAAGAGCTCCCTGACCAATCCCGTGAATTGCGGCTGCGCTGGATAACTACTTGACTTTCTAAACAGTTCCATTTTATAGAGCGAACATTGAAGTGGATTGCAGTGCCATGGGTGCAAGGAGGACCTATGAACAAACTTGAGCTTATCTCCGCGTTGAAAGATAAAGCGGAAATATCCAAAACCGAAGCCGCCAAAGTGGTTCAGATCTTCTTCGATAACATGACCGACGCCCTGGCCCGGGGTGAACGCGTGGAGATCAGGGGTTTGTGCAGCTTTTATGTGAAAAAATACAAGAGCTATGTGGGCCGAAACCCCAAGACCGGAGAAAAGGTAACCATCCGACCCAAAAAGCTTCCTTTTTTCAAATCCGGCAAAGAGCTCAAAGATCGTGTCGATCTATAAACGGACCCATGGCACTACCTGGGAACAACCGGCCAAGATTTCGGGATGCCGCTCTCTTTTCTTAAAAATACCGGGCAAGGGTCCTCATGTCGGGTAACGTGGTCGTGCCAGGATTTGAATCCATCACAGGACAGCAACTTCCCATCCGTATTTTGCAGCGTTTTATCTCTGCGGCGATGATTCCTCATGCCCTGCTTTTTACGGGTATTGAAGGCGTCGGTAAGCGCACCGCGGCCCGATGCTTGGCCATGGCTCTGCATTGCGGGGCACACCAGCCGGCCACTGAACCAGCCACTGAAACAGATGCGGCCGGGGTTGCGAACCGACCTTGCGGACAGTGCCGATCCTGCCGTCAAATCGCCGACGGCAATCATCCGGATACCATCGAAATAGTCCCGCGCAAAGGAATACTGCGCATCGATCAGATCCGCGGCCTGCTGACCGCGCTGGCCATGA
>JBAQGR010000619.1:0-4244 GCA_049287895.1 Desulfatitalea sp. | reverse complement strand
AAACTGGCTTTAAAAAGAAAACTTGGATCAATCATCATATCAATGTCAAGCGTTGCCCGAGGCTTTGCATAAATAGCAATGGCCAATCCACCGCACAAGGCATACTCGACCCCTGTCCGATCGAATTTTTCTGATCATTTTTTAAGTTCTTCTAAGAGGTCCATTTTATTTTCCAGATATGATATGTTTGTCAGCCAACGAAAAACTAAGCGGCGCTCTTCTTTGCGCGTCCGCTTGAGTGCTTTGTTGGGATGGCTGTTGCTTTAGCGATTTCTATGAGCGCTAGCAGAGCACTATTCACCGCATCTTCATTCTGGAAGACCGCAGCAACTTCTGGCTTAAGAACAACGATATTTGATGACTCCTTTAGACGTTTTGAATACTTACCACGAACCATTGGGGTCGGGAAGTCCGATAGTTTGTATTCGGATCGAAGCTCGTCTTCCAGTTTTCTTTTAGCCGTTTTCATAAATTTTTCGTTCTCCTCTGCTCGCAGCACGAGCGCTGATTATTCTGATGGTCTCATCTGCGTCAGTGTGTGATACGACCAATAGGCGTCCCGCATCAGAGACTGCGAATGTGATGTACCTATACTCGCCGGTCGAGTGGTCCGGGTCTGGACCCGTAGCCGCCATTGGGTCCTTCAAGGCAGTAGCGGCCTCTTGAAAGGAAACTTTGTGTTTCCGAAAATTCGCTCGCGCCTTCTTTGTATCCCACTCTATTCTCATTAATCAACCTATAGTGACATTGAGTATTTAGGAGCCCAACGCTCCGGCTGCGCGGCGCCGGCGTAAAAATGTTTCGTTCAAATCACTGCGTTGCTCCCGGCGTCCGCCCGAGCCGGTTGTTCGGAGATATTTTTTGCTGTTTCGAACATTTTTAGCGAAGCTTTCGCAATCTCGCTATCAGGGAATTCATTTGGGTGTGGCTCTTTTACGACGACCTATTTGAACGCTATTACGAAGTATTACCATCTTGTTTTGCATAGTCTCTTCTACTTGATTACCGTCAGATGTTTGCGCTTGCGGTTTTGTTTTGGAAGAGTTGTGGGTGGAACTTTCCCGCCCGCATAGAGGTTTTCATGGTTCCTTTGGTATTCACGGGCCTCGTGGAACGTCCAATACTGTTCAAAGTCATGGCTGGATCTGAGTGCGCGGAGCCGAAGTACGGCCTCGGCGCCGGTCAGGCTCCATCGGGCGCCGGTCACGTCCATGCGGTCCTTGACCAGATGGCGGCACGCGCCTTCGATGACGCCTGTCGCAACGGGCAGCCCTTGGGCGAGATAGCGGTCGTAACAAAGATAGCGGGAGTGGTTGAGAAGATAGCGGGCGCAGATATCAACGGGCTTGCGCGCCTCGGAGCAAAGGCCTTGAAGTGTTGCGCTCCGGCGCATGCCGCCCGCCATCAAGCCGGCCTTGCCATTAAGGATCTCAAGCAGGCGATACTCGACCCAGGATTCCAACTGTGGACCGGATTGGGGATGAAACGCCCTTGCGGCCTTCCACAAATACTCGATGACATGAATCAAATCGACGACTATCGTAACATCAAGCCCATTTTTTCTGGCAGTTTTTTCCAAGATGCGAATTTGATCCATGTTGCCGTCGACCAGCGCAACCCAGGTTTTCTTACCCGTCGGATCCCTGCGGCCGGCCTCCTCGAAGGCTTGGCCAATGACCTGTTCAGGTTCCTTTTCGAGACTGGCCCATACACGCTTTTGCTCGGGACGGGGCCGGGCAAGCGCCGCGTCATGAAGGCGATCTTTTGCGATCAGCTCTTCGGGACTTCTTACAAAAGGCATGATGGTATAAACCGCGGCCACGGTGGCCATGCGCTTGCGGTTTTTCTTCTCGCCTTTGGAAAGCCGGGTCCGCATCTTTTGCGTGCTCTGCTGGGCCGCCTTGCGGGTATGCTCCCGAAGATCCTCCGGGCGCATCACCACCCCCTTGCCGTCCGTGCTGATCACAAGAATCGATCCACGACTCTCGGCGGCCTGAGACCGGCGAAGCTGATAGAAGGCATCGAAGTCTTGGGCGGCACGTATCGTCAATTGCTCGAGCTGGCGCTTGGCGACATTGGCGCCGGTGCTCTTGCAAATCATCTGCGATGTTTCATCAAAGCAGCTTGCGGCGGCCTGCTCGGCCACCCGGCGGCGCAATTCGAGCGAATAGCGTTCACCGGCAAGGTTGAGTTCCGCGTCCAACGGATGCAGGCTTTCGGCTCCCGGATGTCCGTATCCCGCGCGGTTCTCCTCGATGGTGCCGAAAACTGTTTCGATTTGCCGCCTTTGAAGCCGCACCCGTGTCCGCTCGACGCCATCGGCCCCTTGCACTTGCTCGCACACTCCGGGGCCACGGCGGTCGATGTGCTCCTGCAAAAGCAGGCGCATCAGTTCCCGGGTTCTTTTTTCAATCTCGCGTTCCAGTTCGCTTTCGGTCATCGAGGCCGCCTCCGGACTTTGCAAAAAAGATACAATCCAGTTAAATTCCATTTGCGACCTTTCATAGGCCTGCTCCAGCAGGGACAGCTTGGCCAATGCGCTCATCGATCCTTACCTCCCCTGCGCAAGCCGAGAGGCGGCGTTCTTGACCAGCGGATATACCATCACGGTTTTGACGCAAGCCCCATTGCGCGTCCCTTGCCGATCCATGCGCCCACGGCCGGTCGTTTTCCCCAGAACCAGGAAATTGGCGGCCCGGTAACAGCCCCCATGGAAGCGCTCGGTATCCACCAATGTCTCCACCAAAAATGGCGCCACGCCATACCGGTTTTGCCAGTCCGAACAAAGCCGTTTGTGCGAGCAGGCCAGGATGGCGCTGGCCAGGTTCCGGATGCCGGCCAGCACCAGAAAGCGGCTGTTGTTCACCACGTGCTGCAAGCCAAGCCCGCGTGTCGTGTCGTCCCAGCCGATCCATTGGTCCCGGACCCTCATGCGCCAGGCGGGACTCGAATACTGGATGCATCCGACCAATTCGCGCCGGGGTCTTTGCGCGTAGGCCAGGTACTGAAGGCGCGCCCCATAGGGCATCGCGTATCCCAGATAATGGTATCGGCCGACAAGTTCTTTGAAAAGCTCGCGTTGCTGACGATTCTGCACCACCTCCAGAAAAACCGGAGCAAACATCGAAATGTCTCCGGTAAGCGCGCTGTATGGTTTTTCGGCCACCTGCTTGGCAATCAACCGCCTGAGCGGAATCGCTCCGACCGTTCTTTTCGCGGGAAGCTTCAAAAACCCCTGGAACTCAAGTCGCTCCAAAAGATCCCGGCATTCCCGGGCCTTGAGCCCTCCGCCGGGGCGCTTCCAGTCCAGCAGTTCACACACCGTGTGCGAAAGCTCCAGCCGGCTGATCCTGCCAAAGTCCCGCACGACCTCCGCGACCAGGCGCAACTCCTGCGTGGTAAATGTCCGACCGCAGAATTGCATATTCTCCCCGATATCCATGACGGCATTCCTCCTTCGTTATTTTTCCATAACAGAGGAAAGGCTTGTTGTCCAGGGAAAAATAAACTGCAACGGAAGAACTTAAACTGGTGCTATCCACCGCCATTGCTTTCGCGCTTGAAAAGCACCCGCGTATCGTCGGATACGGAAGATATCCTCTATCTTTTTGCATTATACCTGTTTGGGATTGGATGCTATTACATTGTTTTTAGATGGATTTCAGGTCGTCGTAAAAGAGCCGCACCCAATAGATTGTTAAAGATTTTGTTCATTAACCATGCCATATTCTGCCCTAATACATTCATGGTTCCAATTCCTTCTACATCATTGTTCACATCACCCGGTTGTGAACCAAATCCTTCATTCCAGGAAGAAGAGCCGGGAATGATCATTTGCTGATAAAGAAAGAATCTATTCATTGCATCAAAAGCGTTAGTGCTACCGGACCGACGAGCGGTTACAATGGCCGCTCCAATCTTTTTTTTATAAAGAAAATTGTTTGCCAGACCAACAGAGCCTGCGCGATCAATGACGGCTTTCATTCCTGAGCTAACATTGGCAAAATAGGTTGGAGACCCAAGAATAATGGCATCTGCTGCCACCATTTTATTAACAAGATCATTCAATATATCGTTTTCGATAATACATTTTTTATCTTTGTTCTCAAAGCATTTGCCACAGGCAAAGCAACTCTGAATGTTATTGCCTGCAAGTTCGATGAGCTCCGTTTCTATTTTCTCTTTTCTTAATTCTCTAAAGACAACATTGATTAGGTTGGTTGTATTTCCATCTTTTCTTGCAC
>JBAQGR010000618.1:0-1896 GCA_049287895.1 Desulfatitalea sp. | reverse complement strand
GACGAGATGGACATGGGCATCCATGAGGGCCGGCAGCACGGTGGCATGGGAGAGATCGATCCTCCCCTTTATATCCGGCCGGGCCGGGCCGATGGCCGCGATGCGCCCGTCGCGCAACCCAAGACAGAGATCCTTTTGCACCGGTCCGCCGCGTCCGTCGACGAGCCAGCCGGCATGCACCCATTGCGCGCGCGGATTGTTTACTTCCGGTTCGGACATCTGCCACTCCCCGTTGCTCATGCGGATTTGTCTCCCGCCGACAGGTGGCGCCGCAGACAATCCAAAGCCAGCATGGCGAACAACTGCTTGTTCATCTGCCGCTGGCCGAACGAGAGGGTGAATTTGCGGCTCACCGATCCCTCGGGCCCGGCCAGGCCGATGCAAACCGTTCCCACCGGCTTTTCGGCCGAACCACCGCCAGGGCCGGCGATGCCGGTGGTGGATAGCCCATAGGTTGCCTGGGCCGCGAGCCGTGCGCCTTCGGCCATCTGCCGGGCAGTCTCCTCGTCCACGGCCCCCTTGTCGGCCAATGTCTCTTCGGATACGCCCAGCACCTTGACTTTGCTCTTATTGGAGTAGACCACGGCCGAGAAGAGAAAGTAGTCGGAGGATCCAGCCGTATGGGTCAGCCAGTTGGATATCAGACCGCCGGTGCAGCTTTCGGCCAAGGCCAGGGTGGCGCCGCGTTGCTTGAGTATTTCGCCCACCTCCGCGGCCAGGGACCGCTCGTTGACTGAAAAGACATGGGGCTCCAAGCGGTCGGTCACCCATTGGACCGCGCCGGCCAGGGTCGCGCGCCCCTGGGCCTCGTCGGGAGTATTCAGGTAGAGTTTGACCTGGATTTCGGGAAACTTGGCCCGCAGCCCCAATTTTATAGAAGGGAAGGCGTCGCCGATGCCGGCCACCCGCTCACCGACACTGCTCTCGGGCAAACCGAACGTTGAAACAACGCGCGTCAGGCGGAATTCGCGCGCCGCGCCCTGCATAGCCTCCAGGGCGGGCACAACCTGCTCGCGAAGCATGGCGCGCATCTCGTGGGGCACGCCTGGCAGGAAGAAAAAGGTGCAGTGGTCGATGCGCATCTGGAAACCGGGCGCCGTGCCCAAGGCGTTGTAGAGGCAGCGCGCCCCCTGGGGGAAATAGGCCTGCTTGCGGTTGGAGACGCTCATGGGCCGGCCGCGCTGGCGAAAGAATGCTTCGATCTCTTCCAGGGCGCGGGCGTCGGGCACCAGGGTTACTCCGGCCGCTTCGGCCGCGGCCGCGGTGCTCAGATCGTCCTCGGTGGGTCCCAGCCCGCCGGTGACCACGGCCACATCGGCCCGGCGGCCGATCTCTTTGATCACCGCCACCAACATGGGCAGGTCGTCGCCCACCGCGTGATGGCGCGTCGTCTCCACGCCGTTTTGCTCCAACAACTCGGCGATCAAGGCCGAATTACTATCCACCAAAGCACCGGTGCGGATTTCATCGCCGGTGGCCAGGATTTCCCCAAGCATATTTTCCCCCTTCATACCCATTCATCGACACGGCGCATCAATGCCGACCCATTATAGACGATCGATCACCCGCGCGCCTATACAAGTACATTAAAAAGGAGAACTTGAAAAGAATAACATGAAAATTAGATACATATGTTTTCAATAGGTTAGATGCTAACCGCCCATTTGCGCACTCATTTGGGGGATAGCCTAAAAACAACCACTCAAAAGCACTCAACATTCTGATCAACAAGCCGATAGTGTGGTTATCGGAAACGAATTCCTGATGCATTTTTTTAGGCGGCGAATCTCGAATCCACTATGATCTCTGCATCCTGGGTACATTGAACAATTTGGTAAGGAGGGCTTAATATGCATTGGAAAGACATCAAACTACGCCAAAAGCTGTTTCTTGGGT
>JBAQGR010000617.1:0-2107 GCA_049287895.1 Desulfatitalea sp. | reverse complement strand
TCTAAAGAGATGCGGAAATCTTTGGCCAGAATCGTATAGTCCCGATCGGTGAAACTGATGGTATGATGGACCATGCCCACCATCTTTTTGCGGGTGGCCGAGCGTCCCTTGTAAAAGGTCACCATATTGTAAATCTGGCTGTGAACCGCCTCCGGTGGGGGCTCCTTGCCGTCCCGGCGCTCCTGGCCGGTATCTTCGACCACATGGATGTCATCCATCACCTGGTCTTTGACCCCATCGAGGCGCGCCTGTAAATTCCCCAGCAGCTCTTTGGTCAACTGGGGCTCCTGGGTGCGTTTTTCGGCGGCATTGAGCAGATGGGAAGAGAGATGGAGCCGTTCGCCCAGGAGGGTTTTGTTGATGCGGGCATAATCTTCGCCATACACGCTCTGGATCATCTTGGCCACCTGCTGCGGCGAAGCGCTGGCCGCTTCCATGGCCAGCTTGGCGACGTTCACCTTTTCAGGGGAGACCGCCTGATCTTCGGTTTCGCTGATCAGCCATTTGACATTGTTCAGTTCGATGGGCGGCCGCTTGACTTGGGCCTGCACCTTGGGGAACTCCAGGGCGGCGTTATACACCCCGGCATAGCGTTTGACCGAGGAGGTGGCGCTGATGGCCTGCTGGCGCAGCCAGTGGTCGACCTTGTCCACTAGCGCTTCCATGGATTTGGCGCTCAAGCGGTTCAGCCCGGCCATCAGGGTCAGGTTGGGGTCCGGGAACTGGTTTTCGTCGTTGATCACCGGGATGGTGCGTTGAGCGCCGCCGGCATGGATGGTGATGGGGGCGCCGGTCTGGCGCGCGGCGCGGAAGCCGCACAGGATTTTCATGCAGAGCTGAATTTCGGCCAGCTCCTGGGGAGCGGTCCCGGGCAGGCGCACGAAGATGTTGTTGACGCCGTAATTGGCCAGCACGGTGAAGGCTTCCAGCAGTTGATCGGGCAATTTAGCATACTTGGGCCCGTTGCGCTGCGCTATGCGGGGGGCGATCACACTGTCCACGCTGGTGTGCCCCAGCACGATTTCATAATCAAATTTTTCAGGCCGATCGGGAGCGATAGAAGTACCCCGAAAGCGAATCAGCACGCATCCCAGATGGCCGGGCGCATTGCTCAGTTTGGTCAGGGCAATGGCCAGATTGGCGAATACCTTGGCTTCGCGTTCGTCGGCGCCGTCGAAGCGGTTATCCTGAAGATAGCGGCTGAGCAGCCATGTGGCCTGTGCCATGAGGATGCGCACGGCGTCATGACGCTTCTGTTCTTCCAAAAGATTTTGCGCCAGCCGATCGGCTCCTGGCATGGTTTGGGTCTTCTGGTAGACCTCCAGGCCGCCGAATTGCGCGAACAGCTTCTGGGCTTCGGGGTCCAGGTCGATATGCTTCTCTTCTTCATTCATGGCGGATGTCGTCCTTTGGTTCACTCCGGGGCGCCCCCGATGGGGTGGCCGTCGGAGCGAGATTTATCCGGGCCGCTTCGGCCTTGCCTTTTTCCTCATCCACGAAATAGAGCAGCAGCGCACCGACGAAAAACAACAGCAGCACGGCCAATATGCTCGAACGGGTGGCCAGCAGGCCGATGGAGTGAATCTGTTCGGCCGTGGGGCTGGCCGGCAGCAGCATGCGTTTGACGACCAGTCCGGTCACGCCCATGAGGGCAGGGCCCATGATGGCCGCGAACTTGCCCAGCATGTTGTAAAAGCCATAGAACTCGGCACTTTGCTCGTGGGGGATGAAACGGGCGTAATAGGAGCGGCTCAAGGCCTGGATGCCGCCCTGCACCAGGCCGATGACGGCGGCCAGCACATAGAACTCGGACACTCGGCTCATGGAAGCGCCCCAGAGGGTCACCCCGATGTAGATGCCCAAGGCCAGATAGATGGAGCGGCGCACGCCCCAATAGCGACCCAACTGGCCGAACACTAGGGCCGCTGGAAAGGCGATGAACTGGACGATCAAAAAGGCCACGATGAGATCTTTGGAGTTGAATCCCAGGGACATGCCGAAGTCCACGGCCATTTTGATGATCGTATCGACGCCGTCGATATAGCACCAATAGGCCGCCAAAAAGAGAAAGGCGGTTTTGAGCCGGCGTATTTTACGGAAGGTGGCC
>JBAQGR010000616.1:0-8787 GCA_049287895.1 Desulfatitalea sp. | reverse complement strand
CGCTGAAAACAGGCAGGGCTCAGGAATCCACCGTGCGTTGGATTCCGATCACTTTGCCCTGCACCAGCACTTCGTCGAAATTGAAAAACAGTGGCTTGAATTTGGGGTTTTCGGGCCGCAGTTCGATGCGGTTCTTGCGCAGATAGAAGCGCTTGACGGTGGCCTCTTCATTGCGCACCAGGGCCACCACGATTTCGCCGTTGCTGGCAAACTGGCGGGGGACGCAGATGGCCAGGTCGCCGTCCAAAATGGCGGCATCGCGCATGGAGTCGCCGCGTACGTGCAGGGCAAACAGGTTTTGCTCCTTGAACTGGTCCGCGTCCAGCACCAGGGTGCCGTCCCACTCCTGCTGGGCGTACATGGGCAGGCCGGCCGTCACCCGGCCGATGATGGGAACTTCGCGCCAGCGGTGCGACGCGGCGGTCTGCTGGGCCGCATTGAGCAGATAGACGGTTCGGCTGTAGCGTCCCTCGCGTTTGACGTAGCCTTTGTCTTCCAGAGCCTTGAGCCCCTGGGCCACGGCCGCGTGGCTGACTCCCAGGTTGGCGGCCGCTTGTCGCAGGCTGGGGGCCCGGCCCGCGCTCTGGACGCTTTGCGACAGGTATTCGAAAAGCTGCTGCTGTTTAAAAGAAAGTGGCGGCATAGGGCTTCTTCTCCGTTCGTTTCCCATTCTGCTGTGACTATAACAGGGAAAATGTAAATGTCAATGTAAAGATATATGTACAATATGTGTCGATCCGTGGGGCCGCATGCAAAGGGTATCTTTACAGGCGGGGGGCGAAACGTTATGTTCGGCGCCTGCTAATATATTAATAGATGGGGGCGAAGATGGCGGCCAGGCGTGGGAAGCTGGATATCGATCGATTCGTAGCGGCGTTGACCGAGGCATATGTCGATTGGCACGCGCCGATTGTTACCTTTATCGCCAATCGCGGGGCTACGCCTTTTGAGGTGCTGGTCTCGACCATTTTATCGTTGCGCACCAAGGATGAGGTGACCTCCTCGGCGGCGGCGCGTCTTTTCGCCCAGGCCCGCACGCCGGAACAGCTCTTGGCGTTGGGTGCACAGCGGGTCGCCCAACTGATCTATCCGGTGGGGTTTTATCCGACCAAGGCCAAACGGCTGATGGAGATCAGTCGTATCCTCCTGGCCGATCAGGGCGGGAAGGTGCCGGACACCATGGATGGGTTGCTGGCGTTGCCGGGGGTGGGCCGTAAGACCGCCAATCTGGTGCTGGTGGAAGGTTACGGCCAGGATGCCATCTGCGTGGACACCCATGTGCATCGCATCAGCAACCGTATCGGTTATGTCGCAACCAAAACGCCGGAACAGACCGAAATGGCGTTGCGCGCCAAATTGCCGCGCAAACATTGGATTCGCTATAACGAGCTGCTGGTGGCCTTCGGTCAGGTCGTCTGCCGGCCCGTGTCGCCCTTTTGCAGCCGCTGTCCGGTTGCAGCGATGTGTCCCAGGATAGGGGTTTTAAAGTCGCGCTGACGCGGGAGTCATGGCTGCGGATCTATTTGGGCGTGTCTCCGGTCAGTTCCTTCAGATCTATTTCGCCTTTGGCATCAAACGGCAATTTTCCGGACCACGTGGCGTCTCCCATATCCAGGTGACCCTTGAGGGCGTAGCTCCATTTTTCCGGGGGTGTATTGTTTTGGGCGCCCTGGATCAGTCGCTGGGCCACGCCGACCATGTCGATGACGGACGCATAGACCGTGACAGGGACGATGGCGCTGCCATAGGCTGGAATCTCGGTGCGCGGGTTGGCCACCCCTTTGGCCAGGTGCCGGCCGTTGAGGGTCAGGTCGCAGGCGATGCCTTCGATGGGCAGAGCGAGATCGTTGGGATTGAGGACGCGCAGATCGATTTGAAAAGTGGTTTCGAAACCCTTGACCGCCACCACCCGCATGCCGGCCAGATGGACATCCGGAGGCTCAAATCCAGGGCCCATGGTGGCGCAACCGATGAACAACAACGCGATTGCCCAACCGATCAGCGCGATCCACATGTATCGCCGTCTGATATGTTTCATTGCATCGTTCCTTTTTCCGTCCTCAAGGCGACGGGGCTGGGCGCGTCTATTGCTGCGGCTTGCCGAAGGGCAATCCCTTGAGCAGATCCTGGGCTTTCTTTTCCAGTTCCTTTTTGCTCCCCTTGAGCTCTTCCCCGGTGGGCACCATTTTCTTTAGCTCCTCTTTGTCCGGCAGCGGCTGGTTGAGGAGGCCCTTGATGTCCGGTCTGAATTTGGGTTTGTCGAAGGTGCCGCTGACAAGGACCGGTACCATCAATCCCGAGCGCTGCTTGCTGTCGCCCTGCCCCTTCAGGGTGGCGACGAACTTGGGGTCCACGCGCATATCGAGGGTTTCCTGCACCAGGTCGGCGTTGCCGTTGGCCGCGATGCGCAGCAAGGGGGAGTTGAGTTGGGCGTTCTCCAGTTTGGCGATACCCTCGGATATGGTGAAGGGCACGAGTAGCTCGCTGAAGTCGGTGCGCGGTTTTTCGGCCGAGGCTTCCGCCAGTCCAAAGGAGGACTGTACGTTGCGCACCATATTGGCCAGGTCGATGCCCACAATGGCGCCATCGTTGAATTTAAGCTCGCCTTTGCCCGCCAGGGTTTTGCGGATAAGGTCGGGGCTGTCGCCGCTGAATTGAAGGTTAACGGCCGAGGTCAATGCGCCGTCGATCAGATCCTTGTTGAGCAGGTCTTTGAGCAAAGGGCCGGCTTGCAGGCTGCTGATGGAAAGGTTGGCCGTGCTGTGGGGTGTGTTTTGCTGCACATTGAGGGTGCTGTCCAGGGCTACGTGTCCTTTGTAAAGGTCGATGTTCATGGGGGCGAGGTGGATGATACCGTTGCTGGCCGTCGCCTTGACCACGATGTTCCGCATCCGCAGATTTTTAGCTTTGAGTTCCGTCACCTTGATTTGGGCATCCAGCACCAGCTTGCGCAGGCCTGAGTAGTCGGTCTTTTTCTGCGGCTCGGCTGCGGGTGTGGCTTCGGGGGCGTCGGCCGGCTTCTTTTCAGAGGGCGGCGGCAGGTAGCGGTCGATATCGATATGGTCCAGGTCGGCCTTGAGCTTTAGGTCGGGCTTGTCGAACGTTTTGGCCTGGGCTTGAAAGGTCATCTGGGAGTCGTCCAAGGTCAGTTTGCCGCCGGAGATAGCGATGCTCTCCGGTGATCCCGCCAGGGTCATGGAAAGGGCCAGGGCATTCAACACTTTTGGGTCGGCCGGTTCAAAGGGCAATGGCTGATTGATTTCAGCCAGGATCTTGCGTGGGGAAAAGGGCGCCACCTGAACGTGCATGTCTAGTTGGGGCGATGTCTTGGCGTTATCGATGCGTCCTTGCACCTGTATCTTCAACTGTTTGAGCAACTCGGCCACCAGATCCACGTTGATGGGACTCTTGCCTGGATCGGGCCCCATGGGACCTATCGTGCCGGTGAGGTTCAGGGGGTGATTGTTTGCGATGGCGTTGAAGTTCATCCGAATCGGCTTGTCCAAAGAGACATCGGTGAGCGTAAGATTCAGATCCTTGATTTCGTGGCGTGCTCCGGCCGCGCCGTCGATGTAAAGCAAACGGCCATTGGTGATGGCAAATTCATTGACCACCAGTGTTTTGATGCCAAGCGCCTGTTCTGTTTTGGGCTTATCAGCAGGAGCTTTTTCTGGCTTGGCCTCTGGTGGGGAAGCCCCGGTGCCCCCCAATCCTTCCAGATTGGTCCGGCCATCTTTTCTTTTTTCCATCACGATCTGCGGCTCTTTGACCACAAACCGCCTGACTTGATATTTGCCGGAGAGCAGCGGCAGTAGCTTGATGCGTACTTCGAACAGACCCACGGAGACGAAATCCTTCTCGGTAAATCCAGGCGGATTCCCCAGGTGGATATCGGACAACGCCACCCCTACCCATGGAAACACCGAAGGCTCAATCTTTCCTCCCAGCGTCACCGGGCGGCCGAGTGCTTTCGCGGCTTCGGCTTCAATCCGGGGTTTGTACTTCTCAAGGTTGATTACCATGGGTGCAACGACCACAGCCGTGATGACGATAACAACCAAGATGGCGAAAGCGATCACAATCCACTTTACTGGTTTTGGCATCGATCCCCCTTTGCACGGCTTATCGTTCTGATTGCCACTGTTTTCCGTAAGTTTTTGGGTTGTCCCACCGATCCCATCAAGGTCGCCTCGGCGTGCTCTATGACGGGCTTAATGCCTTGACCCAAACGGAGCGATGGTTGCCTGCATGCTAACGCCTTTAAATGGTTTGTAAAGTTCGGTAGTTGCCAGCGCCACGCCGCAGTAGCGGTGAGGACATGAGCATTTTACTTGCCTTTTGGGTTGGATTGGGCAATTGAACGCTCTGAAAAGCCATACTATCAGAACACATAGCGTACGACAACCATGGACATGTTTACCGATATAGAAAATGCGTCCGCGACTGAATCCCGACCATTGGCCGAGCGTATGCGACCGCGCACGCTGCAAGAGTTTGTCGGTCAATCCGCCGTGGTGGGGGCAGGCAGCCTGCTGGCCGAAGCCATCCGCAACGATCGCATTTTCTCCATGATCCTCTGGGGGCCGCCCGGATCGGGGAAAACCACCTTAGCCAGAGTCGTCGCCCAAAGTACCCGTTCCCATTTTGTACATTTTTCAGCCGTACTATCCGGTATAAAGGAAATCCGCGCGGTCATCGAAGAGGCCCGCGAGCAGCTCAGCCACCACGGCAAGCGCACCATATTGTTTGTAGACGAAATCCATCGATTCAACAAAGCCCAGCAGGATGCATTTCTGCATCATGTGGAAAGCGGCCTGTTGACCCTTATTGGCGCCACCACCGAAAACCCTTCGTTTGAAGTGATCGCGGCCTTGCTCTCCCGCTGCCGCGTGGTGACCCTCAAGGCGCTGAGCGAAGAGGATCTGCGGATTGTTTTGCGTCAGGCCCTGGCCGATGAAGCACGTGGCTTAGGCCGCCACCAATTGGCACTGGACGACCCAGCGGCCGATCATTTGATCCGCGTCTCGGGGGGTGATGCCCGCACCCTCTTGAACAATTTGGAAATGGCCTCTTTTTTGACCCTTGCGCGCCAGGGGCCGACCGCTGACGGGACAGCGCGCCGTATCGCTTTAAACGATGTGGAACAGGCTATTCAGCAAAAAGCGCTGCAATATGACAAGGCGGGTGAAGAGCACTTCAATCTGATCTCGGCATTTCATAAAAGTTTGCGGGGCAGTGATCCCGATGCGGCCCTCTATTGGCTGGCCCGCATGCTGCTGGCCGGCGAAGATCCTCTTTATGTGGCCCGGCGCATGGTTCGTTTTGCCTCAGAGGATATCGGCAATGCCGACCCGCATGCCTTGCCGCTGACCATGGCCGCCATGGAGGCGTTTCGTTTTATCGGTCCGCCCGAGGGGGAGTTGGCGTTGGCCCAGGCCACGATATACCTGGCCACCGCGGTTAAGAGCAACAGCATCTATATCGCCTACGGTCAGGTGCGGGAGACGATACGTAAAACCGGTACCTTGCCGGTGCCGCTGCATATCCGCAACGCTCCCACCCCATTGATGCGGTCGTTGGGATACGGTCGGGATTATAAGTATGCCCACGATTATGAGAGCGCCTTTGTCCCTCAGTGCTATCTACCTGAAAAGTTGCATGGCAGTTTTTATTATGCTCCCTCCGAGCGCGGTTACGAAAAGCTGATCAAACAACGTGTGGATCATTGGCGCCAGCAATTGGCCAATCAGGACCCCAAAAAGAGATCCACCGAAACGTAGAGCGCTTTGATAAAATTTACCCTGCCCCCTGGCAATCGCCGCGCTCTGATTTACTATTCGAAAAGCAAAGAGCCAACACATAGAAGAAAGTATTCGTGACGTTCGTTTTCGGACCGCAGGCGCCACGGCAAGTATTCCTTGAGCGGCTATTATCGAGAGTCCACAAGGGAGGAAAAAGAGATGTCCCAATTGATTGCCTGTAAATCCCGGGAAGGTATCGTATTCGGTGTCGACGGCAAGGCGGTGGATGTGGATGCCAACGGTAACCTGATCGAGCTCAGAGTGGATCGTTTGCACCAGCTGTCGGACTATTCGGCCATTTTAAATGGCGGGGCAGCTGCGGGTGAGTCCATGTGCCGGGCACTCAAGCGGTTTGTGGACGAGGAAAATCTCCGCTATGTGGACGATATCTACTCGGCGGCGTTGCCCTTTTTAGCCACCGAATATGAGCGTTTCATGCGCAAAACCTGTGAGCTCCAACCCATCGACCCCATCCACCAGGTGACATTCATTTTGGGTGGATACACCAAGCGCGGTTCTGAACAGCCCTTCCATATGTACTTGCTGTGGACCAAAAGGAAACTGCCCCTGCTGGATAGCGATGAGATTGGTACCAGCTTCAGCGTCCCGCGCATCATCAAGCTGGAACACCGCCTGCACCAAATTGTACAACAGCAGGCCGAACTGGATCGGGTGATCACGGTGGTGCGCCATGAACTGGAGCGTCTGGCCGAAATGGGCGAGGAGGTATCGGAACCTTTATCTTACGCCTATATCTCGCGCGACGGTTTCAAACGCTTGTAGCAAGGTTCACGTATGTATTCACAATAAAAAAGGCCTGCGGTGAATGCTGCAGGCCTTAGTGTTTCTGGTGCCCCCGGCGTGAATCGAACACGCGGCCAACAGATTAGGAATCGGATTTATCAATTTTCATCTACCTTCACAAAACACCATTTAAACCTTGATAATACAAGGTAAAATCGCTATTTAACTTTCACATGCCTTCACTCAAAAACACTCACTTTCAGGTAAAAAATGGGGAGAGGGCAGGCCAACAGATGGTTATGAAAGGGGTCTGACATGGCGGTTAAATGGCATTCAACGAAGTTTTCGGGGGTCCGTTACTACGAGCACGAAACCCGGCGCCATGGGGTCAAAAGAGATCAATATTTTGCGATCCGATACCAGCGAGACGGAAAACGGGTTGAAGAGGGTCTTGGATGGGCATCTGCGAAGTGGACGGCTGAGAAGGCGGCCCTTACCCTTGCCGACCTGAAAAACGCGGCCAAGACTGGCGACGGCCACCATCGTCTTGCCGAGAAACGAGAAGCCCGAAAGGTCAGAGAAGCGAAGGAAACCGCTGAAGGTCTGACCTTCACCGCTGTTTTCGAAAACAAGTATCTGCCCCATATCCAGGCGAACCGGCGCAACCAGCGATCCGTGAAGGGTGAAAAAAGCCTGTTCAAGCTATGGCTGGACCCCGTGATCGGCTGCCCCCTTGCACCTTGAACGAATCAAGCGCGATATGGTCGACAAGGGGCGCGCCGAGCGTACCATTCGCCTTGCCCTGGATATGGTGCGGCAGGTTTTCAACTTCGCCGCGACCAATGGCATCTATTCCGGCGCAAACCCGGCAGCCGGCAAGGTCAAGCGACCGAATGCGGACAATCGCCGCGTTCGATACCTCACCGAGGCCGAAGCCGATACCCTCTTGGTGGCCCTCAAGGAAAAAAGCCCGGACACTCACGACCAGGCCCTTCTCTCGCTGAATACTGGCTTGAGGGCCGGCGAGATTTTTTCACTGACCTGGGCCGATGTGAACTTCGAGGATGTAACGCTCTTGATCAAGGACACCAAATCCGGACGCAACCGGCACGCCTTTATGACTGAGCGGGTGCGCGACATGCTCAAGGCCCGGCCCGAGGGAAAGCCCGGCAATCTTGTGTTTCCCAACATGGCCGGCGGCAGAATCAAGCAGGTATCGAACAGCTTTGACCGCGTGGTGGATGAGTTGAAATTCAATGAGGGGATCACCGATCGGCGCCAACGGCTCACCTTCCATTGCTGCCGGCATACCTTTGCTTCACGCCTGGTCGAGCGTGGCGTTGACATTTATCATGTCAAAGAGCTCCTGGGACACCAAACCATCGAGTTGACGGCGCGCTATTCGCACCTTTCGCCGGCATCGTTACGGGCGGCCGTCGATGTGCTTGAAAAGCGCGATAGTGTGACCGAACCGCCGGCCGTGGCCGACAAAACCGCTTAAAGGTCTCGTTGACGAACTTACTATATTTTGGTAATAGGTGAACGTGTGAAATGGACAGTGAAATTTACCGGTAACGCCAAACGCCAAACGCCAGAAGGACAAATTGCCGAGAAAATATCAAGATGCCTTGGACGCGCTACGTCGGGATATTGAACTTAACGGGCCGGTGGCTTCAAACTGGCCGCATTATGGTAAACTGAAAGGCAAGCCGGGTTTCTATCACTGTCATTTAAACAAAGGCAATCCCAGGTATGTTGCCGTGTGGAAGGTTACAGATAAAGCCATTCATTTGGTGGAGGTTCGGTATGTTGGCACCCATGAAAAAGTCGATTACGGAAAAATTTGCTGAGTTGTGCATCCGCGTACCAGCTCAAGACGTCGCCATGATCCTGGAACTGTTAAAGTCGGCCGGGCATAGTGTTGAAGTTTCGGAAAGAGAGCTGCTTTCCGTGGACGAAGTTTTTCCAGACAGTCATCCGGGAAAAATACTGAGGGGCTTAAGGGTCCGTGAGGGGCTTACGCAAGCGCAGCTTTCCGAGAAAACGGGGCTGAACACCCGCCACATTTCAGAGATGGAGCACGGCAAGCGCCCTATTGGCAAAGCGATGGCCAAACGGCTGGCGACGGCGCTTGGTGCTTCGTATCGGATGTTTCTTTGAAGTCATAACACTTTGACAATGACCGAACGGTATAGCCACCCTCTGTGTCAATGAAAGGTGAGACACCCACCCTTGCTAAATT
>JBAQGR010000615.1:0-6144 GCA_049287895.1 Desulfatitalea sp. | reverse complement strand
TAACCCGTTGTGCTTGGTGATCGCTGCCGTCAAAGTCGTCTTGCCATGATCAATATGACCGATGGTCCCTACGTTGACATGTGGCTTCTTTCTCTCAAATTTTGCCTTCGCCATCTCGTCCTCCCCTGGTCATTCAAAAGGTCATTCAAAAAATCGGTCTATGAATTTTCGATCGCCACGATCCAGGTGTTGTCGCATTGCGTTCGAATCACCTGTTGACGTTTCTCATGAACGATAAATTTGGAGCCCACGACCGGAATCGAACCGGTGGACCTCTTCCTTACCAAGGAAGCGCTCTACCGTCTGAGCTACGTGGGCATTTTGTTCTCTGTTTCGGATTTTTCTGATTGAAGGCCGTGCAGGGTCCAGAAAGAAAACGTGGAGCGGGAGACGAGGCTCGAACTCGCGACAGTCAGCTTGGAAGGCTGAAGCTCTACCAACTGAGCTACTCCCGCCCGATTTTTCTGTTCAAACTAAATATTCTGAACCCCCGCATCCGCACTCATCGTTGCACTATTGGCTCAGATTGAAGCCGCGATGCGCAACGCTCCTGCTGGAAGCCATGTAGTCCGAAACGACTCCAAACAACGGATATCTCCTACATTAAGCATATGTTCCATGGGTGGTGGTGGGGGGAGGATTCGAACCTCCGAAGGCTTCGCCGACAGATTTACAGTCTGTTCCCTTTGGCCGCTCGGGAACCCCACCGTATGCGTCTCTTGGAGCCAGCGGAGGGACTCGAACCCACGACCCACTGATTACAAATCAGTAGCTCTACCAACTGAGCTACGCTGGCACCAAACATCTAACCTGTATCCATTTTAAAGAACGAACTAGAGCCACCGCACAGGTGCCAAGGTAACTAAAATTGGACTCTCTACTCAGATCTAAAAAAAATAACAAGCTTTATTTTCGTCAAAAATCGACCCATATATAAAAAAATTAATTGATAATGCTCAATCGCTCCGATTATCTTCAATTATCTAATATCTAATTGCCGCCATTCCAAATTCTTGGGAAGTGGGGCACCGCAAACTCAGGGAAGTGGCCTGCAACTGGCGCCGGAGAACCAACCTTGGCCGATAGGGAAAGTCTGCAAAACTCTGTGCTAAAGAAAAAATGCATATGGCCGATAAGTCTTATAAAGGCATTCATGTCTGTATAATTACTTGACAGAAGAGGTAATTTACATGGTATCGTGCCCTGCAGATTGGAAGCTGGTGTACGTGCACCATAATATATTGTTAATCGTCCACGCTTTCAACCCTAAAATCTTGGTTGACGCGGCAAAAACACTTGGCGGATGACGGTCTTGAAAAAAAACATTCTCTATACCCTGGCCTTTCCCATTGTTCTTTTTTTATGCAATTGCAGTCACCTCAAATCGGAACCCTTCGACGGTTCCAAAAACCAAAAGAATGGCGGGATCGTATCCTCCACTGACCCCGCCCAAAATATCGGCAAACACCGAAATCAAATTGCCCTCAGAAATAGCGCCGGGAACCCCAACGCAGGCGATGAGCCATCCCAAACGAACTGCGATCCCGATGTAGAAGAGGCACAAGCGGTCACCGATGGGGGCTGCCCTGAAGGCGACGAAGATTGCGAAATAAGCGCCAAAGAGGCTCAAACCCAATTGGATGAAGCTCTCGTTTTCTGCGAGGAATCCCAATCGGCATGGCAAAAAGGTGAGCTGGAAAACGCCCTGGAGGCGCTGGACAAAGCCTACGCGATGGTGCTCGAGGTAGACCCTAACCAGGATCCTGAGCTGATCCAGCAAAAAGATGATCTTCGCTATTTGATTTCCAAACGGATTCTGGAAATCTATGCCTCCCGCAACATCGTGGTGAATGGCAAACATGACGAGATTCCCATGGAGATGAACAACCATATCGAGGCAGAACTCAGGTTGTTCACCACAGGGCACGAAAAGGAATCCTTCTTAAATGCCTATCAACGCTCCGGCCAATTCCGCCCCTACATCGTGCAAGCCCTCAAAAAAGCCGGTTTGCCTGAAGAGCTCTCTTGGCTACCGCTGATCGAAAGCGGTTTCAAGGTCAAAGCGCTTTCCAGCGCCCGTGCCTTGGGTTTGTGGCAGTTTATCCCCTCAACGGGCTATAAATTCGGATTGAAACGCACCAACTACGTTGACGAGCGGATCGACTTCATCAAGGCCACCGATGCAGCGATTGCCTATTTGCAAGAACTTCACAGCATTTTCGGCGACTGGGCGACCGTACTGGCCGCCTACAACTGCGGCGAGGGGCGCGTTCTGCAAGTGATTCGCACCCAAAACGTGAACTATCTGGACAACTTTTGGGATCTTTACCAACGTTTGCCGCGGGAAACCGCCCGCTATGTTCCACGCTTTTTCGCGACCCTTCACGTTGTCAAAAACCCGGAACAATATGGCCTGAACTTAGTCACTATAGATTCGCCCCAGGAATATGACCAGGTGGAGATCAACCGCCAGGCGCACCTTAAAGATATCGGCAATGCCATTAGCATGGAGGTGGCCGAACTGGAGGAACTCAATCCCGAATTGCGTTACTCTATTTTGCCACCGGAACCTTATGCTCTGCGCATCCCCAAAGGCAGATCAGACAGCCTGCTGGCCAGTCTTGACACGATTCCGTCGTGCACCTTGCCGCAGCCCCAAATTCAAAAAAACACGTTTGCTTATCATCGCGTTCGCGCCGGAGAAACCCTTGCCAGCATCGCCCGTCGCTATAAGACAAACGCAAACACGATCGCGCAACTCAACAAGCTGGGAAGATCCCGCTTGATCCGCGCCGGACAACACCTGATAATCCCCCAGGGTCAATATGTCGCCGCCGCTCCAACCTCCAAAAAACCGGTCGAATTTTCAGGCTTGCACTCCGTTGCCAAGGGCGACTCCCTATGGAACATCGCCAATCGCTACGGCACCACCGTACAGCAGATCAACACCTTGAACAATTTGTCTTCCAATGGGTTGCACATCGGCCAAAAATTAAAAATACCCGGATATAAGCCAGAGCCGCTACCGGATGCCAACAAACTGAGCACCGAGAGCACCTATTATGTTCAAAAAGGCGATACGCCGTTTACCATCGCCAACAAACACAACATTACCCTGGAACGCCTGCTTCACATCAATCAGCTCAGCCCGGGCAGCAAAATCTACCCAGGCCAGAAGTTACTCGTCGAGTAATGCGCCATCAACCGATGGCGCATCGCTCTGGCATGCAAAAACAAACCAGGTCAGAAAGCTCCCATTTCACATTTCATATTTTTATTCTTTGTGTTATCTCACGGGGCGCATGAAGACAAAGCCCGATGCACAGTTGCGCTTCCAAGCGCAAAAACACTCCGCATCGCAGCGCCCTCGTAGCTCAGGGGATAGAGCAGCAGATTCCTAATCTGTTGGCCGCGTGTTCGATTCACGCCGGGGGCACCAAATAAATCAAGGGCTTACCGTAATTTCGGCAAGCCCATTTTTGTTCTGAATTGATCTCTCTCCCCACTCGATAATTGAAATAAAAAAGCCCCAGGCATCGCCCAGGGCTTCGTGGTCGCCGGCCGGTTGCCGGGGGGCTCATCGAAACCAATCACAAGAAAACCTTGTAGGAAATATTCAACGCCTTCCCAAGCTTCTTGGCGATGGCAACGCCGATGGGCCGCTTGCCGTTCTCCATTTCGGAAAGATGCCCTTGGGGAATGCCGGCCATTACGGAAAGCTGCTTTTGGGTCAATCCCTCTTTGGCGCGCGCACCGCGCAAAGCCGCCCCCTGCAATTCGTGATCTTCATACGATCCGAACGCTTCGCGCCAATCGACGCTGCCGGTATCGGCCGCGGGCCTGTTCTCAGTATGGCGCTTTTTCGTGAGTGCCAACATAGATCACCTCCACGGTAACTTGCTTTTTGTCCACCGTCCAAAGGGCAACATAGGTCGGCTTTCCCTTCTTGAGGTGGCAATGGTAGCTTGACGACTGTTTCAGCCATCCATAATTGGACCAGTTCGCCCGATAGGGGCCTTCGTTCTCTATTTCCAGGATCAGGGCAAGCAAGGCATCCTTGACCTTGCCGGGCAGCTTTTCAAGCTGTTTGGCCGCCTTGCTTGTGAGCCTTACAGTCCATTTCATGGATTATGGAATATACCAATTATGGGATAAGTCAAGCGCTATCATGCTCAATGTGTTCCGGCATGGGCCAGGGGGCCGGCTGGCTTATTAGGACGGTCCGTCCCAATAACACCCTCATACCGCTGGTCAGCCTCCAGGATCAGCCGATCAATGGCTTGGCGTGCCGCCCCAGGCTTTGACCATACGCTCAAGGCGCCATGCGGATTCAACGCTTATGTGAACGTCCAGCCGTTGACCGGTCCGTGCCTTGCGCCGACGATAAGCCGCCATGCGTTCGCCCTGGCCGGCATACTTGTGAGGCCGTCACGGAATCTGTCAATGAAAATGAGACACCGGATCGATTAAATTAAGCTCCGATTTTTGGCAATTTTCATCTTTTGGTTTATTGATCCAAACCTCCTGGGGAAGATGGGGTGGCTGGGGCACGGCGCCCTTGAAGCGTTGAGGGTGTTTTTCAAAAGCGATTTTCAGCACTTCAACGCGGGACCGATAAATTTCATCAGCCAACCCATAGTGAACCTGATAGGGGGTCATCAAACCAATGCCCGTATGTTGGTGTTCGTTATTGTACCAGGCGAAAAAATCCTTACAAAAGGCTCTGGCATCCTGGATGCAGCCGAATCTTTCAGGAAACTGCGGGCAGTACTTCAGGGTTTTGAACTGGGCCTCTGAAAATGGGTTGTCATCACTGACATGCGGGCGGTTATGGGTTTTGATAACCCCAAGGTCGACAAGAAGTTCCGCCACGGCTTTGGATTTCATACTTGAACCTCTATCGGCGTGCAGGGTGAGCTGAGCGGGTTCAATGTTGTGTTTGATACAAGATTGCTCAATCAACTGTTTGGCCAAGGCTTTTTGTTCGCTGTTGGCCACCATCCAGCCGACCACATAGCGGCTGAAAATATCGATGATCACGTACAAGTAAAAGTAGGTCCATTTGATGGAGGCTTTCAGCTTTGTGATATCCCAGGACCACACCTGGTTCGGGCCGGTGGCCAGAAGTTCGGGTTTGGTATAAGAAGCGCGCTGCACCTGATTTCTACGATCTTTGACATGCCCGTGTTCACTTTTAAGCACGCGGTACATTGTGCTGACAGAGCAAACATAGAGGCCCTGATCCAGAAGCTTGGCATAAATCTGATGAGGGGCCAGGTCTACAAACTGTTCGCTGTGAAGCAGTTCTGTCACGTAATTTCGCTCTTCTACGGTCAATGCCAACGGACTATGCCGCTCTGAGGTGTGTTGCCTCTCGCCGTGGTCGGCCCGACTGTTGTGGCGGTAAAAGGTGGCCCGTGAAAGCGCCAGAGCGTCACAGGCCGCCACAACTCCGATGTCGTTTGCAAGGCCGGTTGCTGTCTCTATTCGTTGCCGTTGTGTAGATCTATCAGGTCGTTGCCGGCCTTCAGGATCAGTGAGATTTTTTTTTGAACCTCTATGGTGCGCGCAGCTTGCCAGAGTTTTTTGCTCAGAATCTGGTTTTGTTTTTGAAGGGCAGCGAGTTCGTCAGCCAGCGGATTTTTTTCAAGCGGCTTTCTGCCCCACGTTTTGGGCGCCATTGCCTGCAACAATCCCTGATCGCGGAGGCGTCGCCACCTGGTCAGGCTTGATGAGTAAAGTCCTTCGCGACGCAGCAGGCGGGCGACCTGGTGGGAATCGGCGCACTGATCGGCCTCTTGAAGAATTCTCAGCTTGTACTGTGCGCTGAGCCTTCGCCGCGGCTTATGAGCGATAACTTCAGGATCGGGGGGTACTGCGGCATTGCCGCCGCCCCCGGTTGGCTCCCCTCCAGTCGCCCTAGGGGCTCCTTCCGGGAACCCAACCGGGGCAACGTGCAAACTTCGACTCCCCGTGATCTTGATCGTTTTCATAGGTGATTCTCCTACCCGCCCTACCTTAATTTAGCAAGGGTGGGTGTCTCACCTTTCATTGACACAGAGGGCTACGTCGAGAGCAGCTTCGCTGAAAATTGCGCTGACGGCCACTACCTGGGAGGTATCGTTGACCGCCGTGCCCGCCCAT
>JBAQGR010000614.1:0-6183 GCA_049287895.1 Desulfatitalea sp. | reverse complement strand
ATGGCATACTTCAAACCCTGAATTTCCAGAAGGGCAGCTCCATTAATCATTTTTCGGGCACTGAGCAAACCCCAGATATGCTCAGTGCCCCAAACATGAACGAGATCCGGTGAAAAGGCTTGCACGCACCGTACAATATCATCAACACCAATGTCGGGAAGGGTTCCGCGACGCAGCTTCAATGACGCATATGGCACGATCCACTGCTGAACGCAGCCAAAATCCCGCCTGGCCGGCCGGGTAACGTTTCCCGCGGCGATGTTCCCTAAGGTCACCGCGCCGGAATCGATCAGTGCCTGCGCCATGGCGCCTAACCATGTACCGGTTCCAGCGCCATCTTCGGCGGATAGTACTTTGTTGCTGAGCCAGAGGATACGCATCGCTGCTCTTTTCACGGCAGGCCGTCAGCGGGCGAAAAGCAGATGTCTTGTTCTTCTATATGCCCGATACATTACGTAGAGCGGGGGTATCGCCATCGCCGTTGCACAAAAACGCAGGACTTTGGTGGCCGCGACATAAAAACGATTGCCCAAAAGTCTTTCGACATCCGCGCAGTCTCTCAGAGGCACATTCAACTTTTTGCTTTCGATATCGACCATCATCGTGCGCGAAGATAGCGGATGCTCGCCTTTAAAGCGTTCCAGCCAGCCGATGTATTGATAGGCATTGTGAGCCCGGAAAGGCTTTTCGAGACGCCGATAGACCGTTTCTTCCCAGGCGTCGATATCGCTTTGGAGTCGTTCCTTGTAATAGCTCACTTTGTTGAACACCTGGTGGGGGAAGAGCAGCGAATAGTGAAACAAGTAAATCCCCTCTTTTTCCAAATCCCTCGCGCGGACCCAATGCTTTTTGCGCGTTTCGACACCCTTGTCATCGATCACCGTCGGCGGCCGATGGGTCTTATAGCTATATCCGGGCCCCCAGGCAAAGAGACGATGATATTCGCGGGAGTTGTCGCGGATCAGACGAAAGCTGTTGACGTTGTAAGCGAGGTCGCCCCAAAAGGGAACCATTGGAAAGGAAACCGCGTCGGGTCTTGTCCGCTCAATGAAGCGCAACAACCGGGGAATGTGTTCTTCGTGGTAGAACTCATCCGAATCGACTTGCCACAAATACTCGCCGGTGGCTCTTTTGGCGTACGCCCACGACATCTCGTCTTTTTCAGGCCAAAAGCCATCCACGTAGCCCTCATCGGCGGCCGTTACAATCCGAACCTTGTTTTCCGGGTCTTCATGGGCTTTAAAATCTCGAAGTGTTTCAAGGGTCCCGTCCGTGGAGTGACCATCGCACGTCGCGATCGCCGCCGCTGATTGACACGCCCCCTCGACAACGATGATCTGGTGCACGAATGGATAGAGTGCCCTCAGATTGTAACGTAAAAACGGTTCGCCGTTTAGCACGATCATGCCAACACTGATTTTGATACTCATGCGAACATCCTGTCTATGGTGCCGGCGCTCCCACCGACTTACTTCTGTGCACAACCCCCACTATGGTGCGGTTTTGGATCAGTCCCAAGGGCATTACCATTGCCGCCCAAAGCGGCCCGGCGAAATAGATGCTGAGCGAAAATTGTTGGGCGGTCATTTGCAGGACAAGCAAACAAACGACCCAGAGCACCTCTTTATTGCCGGTCCGGGCATAAGCTTTAGATACGGTTACTACCGTAATGGTCAGGACCACTAAAAACAGGGTTAAGCCCACGAGCCCGTAGTTCACCAAAAACTCAAGAAAGATGTTGTGCGGGTACCGGGGCGTAATCCCCTGCCCCACGATGGAGATATCGTAGCTCAATGCCCATTCCCAAACACCGCTACGGTTGTCCCGCAATAAGCGGCTGTCTCGCAGGGGAAAATAGTTCAGGAAGAAGTTGTAGCCCAAAACAGTAAACAGCCCTAAGACGATGAACGAAACGATTACCTCTATTTTTTTTTTTAATCCAAGCACAAAAGTAATTAGAGCGACGACCAGCGCCAAAAGAGGTCCTCTTGCGCCGGCAGAAAAGGCAATCAGTAACGGGATGGGAATCGAAAGCGCGGCGACAATTCTGATCCACCCTTTTTTATCGATGACAATGGTGGCAATGCATGTCAAAACCAGGACATACATGATTCGTGGGAAAGCGATGATAGCCGATGCCGAGTGCTCCGCCCCCAATCGCATGCCGAGCAATGACCCGCTCAGTATGTAGCCGATGGTCGCCCGGCCGAAAAGCAAAGTGCACACGCCAAAAAGTGCTGTAAGCAACAATACGCCGTGCCGGACGTGATGAAGTTCTTCGACCGCTATTTGCGAACACAAAATCAGCGCAAGCGCAATGGTAATCAATGCTGTCCGCGATGGCCACAATTCACGCGGACTCATCAACAGGATGACAATGGAGAGCCAAGCGCCGAGAAGCAAAATCGGCACAAGCAACGGAATATTATAGCCTGCTTGGCGTCGGAACAGAGCGATCAAACTCAGAACCGGGGCAACGACCACGACGAAAATATTCATCAAGTGGTCAAGGATCGTCAGTCTGCCAAGGAAAGGCAGCATCCCGGTGCGGCCGAACGTTAGCAGAATAGCGGCCGCCACCGGAACGATGTAACGCGGTTTAAAGCGATGGCCCGCGATCAGCCGGTTCAATGAATCCATCGCCCTCCTGTTTGCGGAGCAAGCGCGACTCCTTCCTTGCTTCGCGCCAACATAACGCATTGCTTATGAAAACCGAAGCCATTTTGCACGTTACCGAGCAGAGCACGATCGCCTTCAACGTGATGGGGCCGTTACGAAACGCCAATACGCCCAGCATCACCAAGAACAATCCAAAGCTGCTCACGACCGAAATCCCGAAAAGATGAGTCCGCTTGGCCACAATGAGAAGCTGTTTGGGCTGATCGATCACCGGAACCAGCGACAACCATAGGAGACAACGGGCGATGGGAATGGATTGCACATACTTGGGTAGAAAAAAAGTGACCAGGGGGTCCATCAGCCAATACGCCAAAACCACCAATGGCATCATGGCCAAAAGCCCGGCGACGCTGGATCGTATGCAATAGTGAAAGCCGACGGACATGCTCTTTCCCGAAGAGCCATAGAGCGCGGCGATACGCGGATGAAACACCTGGCTGATCGATGAGGCCACGGTGACGAGCGCCACGCAGAGCGTTCCCGCGAAGGCAAAGATGCCCAAGGTGATTTCATCCGTCATCTTCAGAATGTAACTGCGCTCGATGGCCACCCAGAGGCTGGTGGCGATGTAGGCGAAAACCATCAGGGGTGCGCCGAAAGCGATCATCTTTTTTATTATTTTAGGGTCTAACGTCGCGGCTAACCGCAAGGGCCTTTTGAAATGGGCATACAGCATCGCAACGACACTAGGAATTGAATAGCGCGCGCAAACCCCCGCGAACTGATAGACCACCACCAGGGGAAGAAACGCCAGCGATACGATGGAGGAGAGCACCGTTGCCTTGGACCACGCCACGAACTCGTTGCTGTTGCGGTAAGTGCTGCCCAGATAGAACATATACAGCGACGTAATGGTCAGCAGGATCTGGGTACCCCAGCCCAGGGCGGCCGCCCAGTCCCCTTTGCCCGCCGCCCACACGCAAGGAATTAAAAATATGAGGGCATGCACGGCACAAAGCATGCGCGTCCAGCCCAATGCATTGGCCGCATACTCCAGGGCCACATCGCGCTCACCCTTTCCGATATAGAATGGATATTGCCTGGCCAGCGAGGTAAAAACGCCCAGGTGAAGAAAAAACAAATATCCCGGCAGAATCGTATACTTGGTATAGTGGCCAAGGACTTCCGGGCCGACGAACCGCCCCTGGATGATGCCGCCGATGAATCGCAGCGCCACACTGATCAAGCCGCTGCCGGCGAGCGATGAGATCGAGATAATCAGCTGGCGACGCGAGTCGCTGGTGAACGTCCGCTGTAACCGAACCTTCCAGTGGGCCCAGCGGAACGCAGGCGTCAAGAAGTTGGGCGTCATTTGCATTTACCGGCCCCAGCTCCATAAATGCCGCAACGGCCTGGATAGTCCACGGGTCTTTCTGCGCGCGGCGGCGATGAATCGTTCCTTTAACCTGAAGGGAAGATAACAGAGACGATATACCCGGCCAAAGGATTTCCCGTCGGCGATCCATTGGAGGGCAAGGTTTCGCAACGCGGGCAGAGGATAGATCGAGCCACGCAGTCGGTGGACTTTCGCGGACGCCGTGCCGAAATTGCTCGGCTTCACACGAATACGGCCCCCCTGGGTTAATCCCCGCAAAAACTGCTTTCCTTTCTCCGTATTGGCCAACACAACGGAGTCGCCGCGCGGATGGTGCCATTGCGCCGGTATGCCCCAAAAATCGCCAAGAGTAATGTCCCCTGATCGCGGGAGAGCACCGAAGCGACATTCAAAACAGCAGCGCTGCAGTAATAGATGATAGACCATCGCTGAACGGAACCAGGGGTCCTCGGCGCATGTCGCCATATACTTCGCTCCCGTATGGGTTTTCGCGCAGATGGTCTGGGTTGATATTTCCTTATTTCGAAATGTAAAATGGGTAAGGTGCTTCCTCGCACCGAATCTCCACTCCAAGTATCGCCAAAAAGAGATCAGCGACGGAACGCCATGGCAGACCACATCCACCAGAAGCAGATTCGCTCTTGCACCGGGCGAGGCGATACGCTCGAGCCCCGCGACCTGGCAGGGTGTTCCGGAAAAAAGAACGGGGGTACCGCTCTCGGCAAGGGTGATAATTTCGCGGTAGAGCCGCGGGCCGACAAAACTGGGAACATATTTCGAACCGCGCAAAGGCGCGACCTGCGCCCACTCCCGGACTATCACATGCTGCGGGGTCCACTCCTCGCCCCAGGCACAACCGCAAACACGGCCGGATTGATCGAGGATATGACGTGCCAGCTCCGAAAAAATACCGCCCGATGAGCTGGCGGCATGAATTTGCTCGTCCGTCGACCAGGCCGCGAAGACCTCCGGGCTTTCGGTCAATGCGGCATCTCCGCCCCTTTTCTCGGCGGCGATAACCGGGCAGTAACCAATGCAGGCCATGCAGTCGCTGCAAAGATCTTTGATCCGCCTCGGCCTATAAAACCCTTGGGGGTCCAGCCGGATCTCGATGGCATCGCGGCTGCATCCGTTCGCGCAGGCGGCGCATCCTGTGCAGAGATCCGGGCCGATACGCTCGAAACACGGCGGCGCGTCATCGTTGTTGGATCGTCGCATGGTCCGGCTCATGATTGCAATGCTTTTTGCAGATATGCCAGCGATCGTTGACAACAGCCTTGAAGACGCGTGGCAACTGTTTGGTAATCAATAGGATCAGTCAATGCTTCTCTGATTTTTTCAATGACCGGATCGGATATTTGTCGATGCACTAAACCGACCTGTTCTAGGAGATCAAAAATACGAGTATTGGAGGTTGAATGGGGAAATCCCAAAAAATTCTTCTGGAACACGATGCTAAAGGCCGTACCGTGAAACGAGTTTGTGCAGACGAAGGTGGCATGCTTGAACCAACCCAGAAATTCCCTGGGGCCGGCATCGATGATCACCTTGTCCGCCACCCGCAACCAACGAAAATTGAAATCAAGGGGCAGCAGGCACACCAAAGGCAGCTGCGTTTGCTTCTTGATCTGCCGGACCAATCGGAAAAATCCCATATCGCGTCCCAACTCCATCGGATATACGAGCAGATATCCCTTTGGCCCCAAGGCCGGAGGTTCAACAACCGATGCATAATCTTCCGCCGCCAACAGCAAGGTGGGGTCCAAAACATGCTCAGCGCTGCGGCCGGTGAGCGCGAAGACTATTTCCTGCCCCCGCTTTTCGCGCACTGACAATGAATCATAGCCCATCAAGTATTGGCGGATTCTTTCGACATAGGGGGCGGGAACAGCGTCCACGCCAAAGCTCGGTGCATAAGCCACACGCCGGGATTGTCCGGACGAAGTAAAAGCCAAATGGAATGCATGGCCGATTTTTCGATCAAGCAGCGATGGGCGCCACACCTGGTCGCTGCCGGTAATGAAAGCATCGAATACAGGCGGGGTCGCGACCAATTGTTCGAGGGTTTGATAAGTTGTATCGGTCAAGGAGAGATGTTTGCTTCTGAAATCGCGGAAGCGCTGGTCGTGCCTCCTATTCGCCTCCCAATGGAGAAGATTGTATAGGCT
>JBAQGR010000613.1:0-2579 GCA_049287895.1 Desulfatitalea sp. | reverse complement strand
CAGTTCAAAGAGGCCAACGCCGTCCATACGGCGATCACCAAGGCCGTGGAGCCGGCCTATAATTACTTCGGCATCCAGGCCCAGAACATCAAGGACCGCCTCGGGGTGGTGATCTTCTCCCTGGTGTTCTACGTGATCTACACCTTGTGGTACGGCTTCGGCATCATGTACCTGTTCGAAGGCTGGGGCTTGCGACTGGAGCATTGATCGTCGGAAGGCGTCCACGCCCTTTAACCATTTGGATCACACGGCCGGCTAAAGGCTTCGGGGTTTTCCCTTGCCTTTAGCCGGTCTTTTTTATAGGTTGGCCCCTGTGTTCGTTTCACGTCGGGTCTGGACTCCCCATGACATCGAGGTATGCGAAATCGCCATGATCGAACGCCTGCGAGCCTTTTTCAGCAAATTCCAGGACAGCGGGCAGCCGCGCAACGCAGCCGAAGCCGAAGCGCTGCGCATCTCCTTCAAAGACCGCTACCACCACTTCAAACTGCTGCTCAATGCCAACAACCGCGCCCTGGAGGTGATGGGCGAAATCGGGCAGGCCCTGGGGGGCAGCACCCCTTTCGGCATGCAGTTTGTCCGTTCCAGTTGCACGCGGGTCTCCACCGATGTGTTTCAGATCGTGCAACACCTCAATGCCCTATCACCCAATAAATACAAAACGCTGTTCGAACGCTTCAAAGAGATTCAACGCCAGATCAACCCTTTTGCACATCCGCCGGTGACGGAAACCAAAGGCCCCCTGGCAATGCCCCTTGGCGCCGTGGATCGCACCAGCGCCGATCTGACCGGTCCCAAAATGGCCAACCTGGCCGAATTGGCCCATCAACTGCAACTCACAATACCCCATGGCTTTGTCGTCACCTCGGCCGGATTTGAATGCTTCATGACGGCCGGCGACTTGCAGGCGGAGATCAACCGGCGCATGCAAACCGCCGAAATCGAGCGGCCCGATCACCTCTATGCCTTGAGCACGGCCATCCAACAACTGATCATCCAATCGCCCTTGCCAGCGGTGCTGGCCGAAGCGATTGCCGCGGCGCAACAGCGCATGGAAACGGCCGCCGGTCAAAGCGTCCCGTTGGCCGTGCGCAGCAGTGCCTTGGGTGAAGATCTGGCCGAGGCATCGTTTGCCGGTCAGTACCGGTCGGTGCTCAACGTCGGCAAAGATGCCATCGGCGATGCCTACAAGGAGGTGGTGGCCAGCAAATACGGGCTGCCGGCCATGAGCTATCGCCTGCACCGCGGCATCCGCGACGAAGAGGTGCCCATGTGCGTGGGCTGCCTGCAAATGGTCAACGCCAAGGCCGGCGGGGTGCTCTATACCCGCAACCCCGTGGATATCCGCGATGACGCTTTGATTATCCATGGCGTCTGGGGATTGCCCAAATCGGTGGTAGACGGCACCACGGCCACCGACCAGTTCATAGTCAAACGAAGCCCCTCACTAACCATTGCGGACCGGCAGATTCCCCACAAAGCCCAGCAGTATGTGTGTTACCCGGACGAAGGGGTTTGCCGCCTGACCCTGACCGGTGACCAGGCCGACGCTCCCTGCCTGAGCGACCCGCAAGTGCTGGCCCTGGCCGAGATGGGCATGCGCATCGAAGCCTATTACGGCCATCCCCAAGATGTGGAGTGGGCGGTCGATGCGGACGATCGGATCATCTTGTTGCAATGCCGCCCCTTGCAGCAGACCGCCTGCCGCGCCGTTGAACTCCCTCCGACCGATAGCCGCTGGCCGGTGTGCTTGCAGGGCGGGCAGACCGCCAGCGCCGGCGTGGCCGCGGGCAAGGTTTTCATCGTGACCAAAGAGGCCGACGCGCTGCAATTTCCCAAAGGCGCCGTATTGGTCACGGCCCAGGCCCAGCCGCGGTGGGCCATGTTGCTGGACCGCGCCGCGGCCATCATCACTGAGCAGGGCGGTCTGGCCGGGCATCTGGCCAACGTGGCCAGGGAGTTCCGGGTACCGGCTATTTTCGGCTTGGCCGACGCCACGACACGTCTGGCCTCCCGGCAATCGGTCACCGTGGATGCCAGCTGCTGTAAAATCTATACCGGACGCATCGACGAACTTTTGGCCCATCGCGATGCGCCGCGCAACCTGATGGCCGGCAGCCGGGTGTGGCGGATGCTCGACGGCGCCGCCCAGTTGATCGTACCCCTGAACCTGATCAATCCGGACGGCCCGGATTTCAGGGCCGACCGCTGTCGCACCCTGCACGACATCACCCGTTTCTGCCATGAAAAAGCGGTTCACGAGATGTTCCGCTTCGGCAAGGAGCACAATTTCCCCGAACGATCGAGCAAGCAATTGCGCGCTCAGGTGCCCATGCAGTGGTGGATCCTGAACCTGGATGACGGGTTCGACGCCGAGGTGGAGGGCCGTTTCGTGGAGTTGGAGAACATTGTCTCCATTCCCATGAGGGCACTATGGGCCGGTATCACTGCCCAGCCGTGGGAAGGGCCGCCGCCCGTGGACGGCAAGGGCATGATGGCCGTCATGTTCCAGGCCACCGCCAACCAGGCCCTGCTGCCCACGGTGCGCTCCAGCATGCACAACCGCAACTATTTCATGA
>JBAQGR010000612.1:0-3062 GCA_049287895.1 Desulfatitalea sp. | reverse complement strand
GGGCTTACTAGGTCGACGCGACATCCGAGTTCTTTTTCAAGTTCGATTTTCAGTTTGGCCGCCTTAAATAGCGTGGTTCCGGTACCATATTCAACAAGCATATCGATATCGCTATTCTCTTTGCTTTCACCGCGAGCAAAGGAACCGAATAGCGAAGCACTGCGAATATTGTTTCGCTTTAATATGGGCAATACCCTATTGTTAAGATCGGTGATTGAAATGTTCGGCATGCATTGAATCCCCGTGTTTGTCGCCAATTTTGTTCGCGCGGCCCGGTTCGTAACCTTGACCTTATGTGGCGCTACCAAACGTTAAGCAATCATATTTTATGAACTTGGAAAAAACAACCAATAGTAACAGGCTATATTGGGCTATATTGGGGACGTTGTTGACTATTAGGACTTATTGGTATAGATCTTCAGCATCGAAATCTTTGCAGGAGGAGCCATGCCAAGACGTGCCCGATTGGATGCCCCAGGAACACTTCACCATGTAATTGTACGCGGAATCGAGAAACGTAAGATCGTTGATGATGACCAGGACCGCGGTAAGTTAATCAAGCGGCTCGGGGATTTGTCACAGCGCACGCACACCGCGATCTATGCGTGGTCCTTGATGACCAATCATGCGCATCTCCTTTTACGCAGCGGTCCGCAAGGCTTGGCGACCTTTATGCGCAAACTGCTGACGGGATATGCCGGCGGCTACAACCGGCGGCACAGCAGGCACGGACATCTATTCCAGAATCGGTATAAATCCATCGTCGTGGAAGAAGACGCTTATTTTAAAGAGCTCGTCAGGTACATCCATTTGAATCCATTAAGAGCAGGGCTGGTTAATTCCCTGGCGGCACTCGATCGTTATCCTTGGAGCGGTCACAGCATCCTGATGGGGAATAATGAATATGGCTGGCATGAGAGCGCGTATGTTTTAAGCTGGTTTGGGAATAGACCTCAACACGCGCGACAGGCTTACCGGAGCTTTGTTGAAAAGGGTATTGAGATCGGCAAGCAACCCCATCTTGTCGGCGGTGGGTTGATACGGTCGGCGGGTGGTTGGTCCGAGATCAAAGCCTTGCGGCGCATTGGCATGCAAGAAAATGGGGATGACCGAATTTTAGGCGGTGGGACATTTGTTGCGCATATTCTAAGCGAAGCCGATTCAGCCAACAAGTATCGACTTGCAAACCTTGACAAGCGACAATGCGCATCCGAATTGATAGCGCATTGCTGCCAAGAAAACGGTATTTCCATTCAGGCGTTAAGCGGAGGCAGCAGATTACGTTGCGTATCCAAGGTGCGGCGCGAACTGACCTGCAGATTAACGGGTGAGTTGGGATTGTCTTTTGCCGAAGTCGCCCGACTTTTAGGTGTTTCGACATCCGCAGTCGCCAAGATCCTGGTTAGAAAAAATAGATAGCGGCTATTGACTCTCGCAAGCGTATGGCCTATGCTTTTGGCATATGCCAAAAAGAGAAAGGAGGCCGTTATGCAATCCGAACGTCATGTGCGCCTTTTTCGCAATGGCCGCAATCAGGCACTGCGAATACCTCGTGAATTTGAGCTGGACGGCGATGAAGCAATTATTCGTAAAGATGGCAACCGGTTGATCGTGGAATTGGTTGAAAAAAACAATCGCTTGATACAATTGCTCAAACGAATGAAACCAATAAATGAAGAATTCCCCTCTATCGATGATCCACCTTTCGAAGATGAGGAAATTTTCTGATGGATACACATCGATACCTTTTAGATACGAACATTATTTCGCATTTGATTCGTTATCCCAATGGTCCGACGCTGAGTCACTTAGAATCCATATTACCTGCTACGGCATGCACAAGTATTGTTGTGGCCGCTGAAATTCAATTCGGCCTCAAGAAAAAGGCATCAAGGAAATTATCACGTCAAGCAAAGCAAATTTTATCGGTAATGGACATCTTGCCGCTGGAGTCGCCCGTGGATGAGCATTATGGTGATATTCGTACCCATTTAACCCAAATAGGGCAGCCCATCGGTGGAAACGATCTTTTTATCGCTGCTCATGCCCGTTCCTTGGATCTGGTTTTAGTAACCGACAATATTCGAGAATTTTCTCGCGTGCCGGGTCTAAAAGTTGAAAACTGGCTATAGGTGGGCCTTTGTGCATCCAAACCCCTGCACGCGGCGGCCGCCATCGCCAACCTGGGCAGCAGTCAAGAGTTTATCTACGATGCCAACGGCAACATGCTCACCGGCCCGGACATAAGCACCCCGGACGCGCCCTGACCTTCTCGGCTTTGGGATTACTATTGACACTTACAGCTTTATATGTACAGTGTACATATGATCGAATTACGGTTCGAGTGGGATAAACGCAAGGAAAAGGCGAACCTCAAAAAGCATGGCGTGCCCTTCGATGAAGCGCGTGCGGTATTTTATGACGAAAATGCCATACAATTCTATGACCCAGACCATTCAGAAAACGAAGATCGGTTCATCTTGCTCGGCCTCAGTTTTAAACTTCGGGTCCTTGTGGTCTGCCACTGTTTACGAGAAAGCGAAACAGTCATAAGAATCATTTCCGCAAGAAAGGCGGATGCCGAGGAAGAGAACGAATACTGGAGGAGTAGGCGATGAGAGACCACTACGATTTTTCAAAAATGAAGGGGCGCAAAAATCCCTATATCAAACATCTCAAACAACCGGTGACCATGCGGTTGGACCGCGATACGGTAACTTATTTTAAATCCTTGTCTGAGGAAACAGGCATTCCCTATCAAAGCCTGATCAATCTTTATCTGCGGGACTGCGCCTTCCATCAGCGCAAACTGCGCATGCAATGGGATGAGAAGGCATGCGAGGTCTAATGCAGCATGCCAAGAAAAGCCAGAATAGATGCGCCAGGCGCGGTGCATCACATCATCGCCAGGGGGATCGAGCGCGGCAAGATGTTGAACAGGAGTTTCGGGGATAAACTGCAACGAGGGGCGCAAACCCGCGCCAGGTGCGGTTTCAGTGCTCAATTTGCTGTAAGACCCCACCGGCGTCCACGTAATGCCCGAACACCGATAGGACCTCAGT